>DATCAX010000031.1:0-5612 GCA_036512375.1 Candidatus Angelobacter sp.
TGGCCGGAAATCATATGGATGTGGTCACGGCACCCGCAGAACCGGATTGTCCCTCAGTACGCCCGCGATAAGGCGCTTGGCGTCGAAAAAGACACACACTTCCGGGCGAAGGCTTGACCTGACCACCATTTTTGCCTAAGCTCCATCTTAGTATTTACATGCTCCGAAATCCGCGCAGAATTGCTTTTTTGGCTGTGCTCCTAGGCGTTATATTGATGGGAGCGCAATTCCATTGCTGCGTCGATCAAAGCGCGCTTTCCAGTTCGCATACATGTCCACTCTGTTCCACGGCGTCGTCGGCTGTGCCTACCCTGTTGCCCAGCTTAGCCACGAAGCAGTTAATAAATCACCTTGAAGTTATTTCCATAATAGTCGCCGCGCCTCCAGAATTTCCACGTCCGGTTTCACCTCGTGGGCCCCCCGCGGTTTAAGTCAGCAAAGCTTTTTCCAGCTTCCCCTATCACCTAGGCTATTCGTCCAAATTCCAGGACGCGCGAGGAATACTCAAATGAGGAGAGGAATGCTTTTGGCCGCATTGGCGCTGACCATTGTGACGGTTACGGCTGCCCAGCAACCGCCTGCTCCCTCGCTGCCGGTGGTACCGCAGCCGCCCGCGAAAGGGACGTGGCCGTCGGCAACGAGAATCTCACTGGACGACGCAATCCGAATGGCGCTGCAGCACAATCACGCACTGCTCGCCGCACGGACTACCATCCTGCAAAATCAAGCGCAGGAAATCACCGCGAACCTGCGGCCCAATCCGGTCATCTCCTGGGACTCACAATTCTTCCCGCTATTTAATCCTGGACAGTTCAGCGTGAATTATCTCGAAAATCAGTCGCAATTTGATTTTGGCATCGGGTACTTGTTCGAGCGCGGCAAAAAGCGGCAACACCGTCTGCAAGCCGCACGAGATCAAACGGCCGTGACGCGGTCGCAAGTCACCGATAACGAGAGGACCCTTACATTCAATGTTTCGCAGCAGTTCATCGCGGTGCTTCTGGCGCAATCCACGCTTGAGTTTGCTCAGCAGAATCTCGACAGTTTTCAGCAATCGGTGAAGGTTAGCGAGTTACGTTATAAAGACGGCGATATCAGTGAGAGCGACCTGCTTAAGATTAAGTTGCAACTGTTGCAATTTCACACCGATTTGTCCGCGGCTAAGCTTGCCAAGGTCGAAGCCTTGGTGGCTTTGCGCCAATTTCTCGGTTATGAATCTGTCCCCGACAATTATGACGTCGATGGGGAGCTTGACTACCAGCCCGTTCACGCTGGCGTCGACGATTTGAAGGCCTTGGCACTGCGCACGCGCCCCGACCTTCAAGCTGCGGAACAGGGAATTACGCTGGCGCGCAGCCAGGAGGCACTCGCACAAGCCATCAGCAAACGCGATTTGAACGTCACCTTCGACTATACCCACACCGCCGGAATCAACAGCGCCGCGCTGTTTTTTAATATCGACCTTCCCATCTTCGACCGCAATCAGGGCGAAATTGCGCGCACGCGCGCAGCCATCACCCAGTCCCAGGAGCAGGCCAGGGAGGCCTCTGAGCAAGTGCTCTCCGATGTTTACAACGCCTACGAAACATTGCGTTCCAACGATGAGATCATCGCGCTCTATCGCGGCGGTTATCTCGATCAGAGCAAAGAGTCCAGAGATATCACCGAGTACGCCTACAAACGTGGGGCCGCCAGTCTGCTGGATTTTCTCGATGCGGAGAGAAGTTATCGCGCCACCCAGGTCGCTTATCGACAAGCCCTCGCCAGCTACATGACCGCAGTCGAGCAACTCCGACAAGCCACCGGTACCAGGAGCCTGCCATGAGAACTCGCACTCGAAGCCAGGCCCTTTTTGTCATCGCCCTGGGATGTCTCGTGTCCGCGGCCGGATGCGGATCGCGGCCCGGAGAATCCGAATCCAAGATGACCTCTTATTCAGCTGGGGAACATGCTGCGGATACTGCGGAGCTCTTTACCGTCCCGCAGGAGCAGATGTCCCATGTCCAGATCGCCACGGTCGAAAAGTCGAGCCTGCCTCGAGTTCTCCGGCTCACTGGAGCAGTCGCATACAACGGATTCAAGACGACGCAGGTGTTCACAGCCGTGGGCGGGCCGGTGCAGGAGATTTTAGTGGCGCCTGGCGAAATGGTACGCGCGGGACAGCCTTTGCTCGTTGTTTCGAGTCCGGATTTTTCGGTTGCTCGCTCCGCCTATATCAAGGCGCGTTCAACGTTCCAGCTCGCCGAAAAAAACTACCAGCGCTCCCGCGATCTTTACGAGCATCATGCGATCGCCGAGCGCGACCTGCAACAAGCAGAGTCCGATCGTGCCGGGGCCCAGGCCGATTTGCAATCCACTGAAGACGCCATGCGCGTATTGGGCATGAAGGACCCCGAAGGCAGCGTGAAAAACCAAACAAAACTCACCTCCAGGGCTGCGGTTATCGCACCCGTCAGCGGCGAGATCACCGAGCGATTAGTGGGCCCCGGTCAATTGCTGCAGGCCAACACTACGCAATGTTTCACCATCTCCGATATGAGTACTGTCTGGATTCTGGTCAACGTTTACCAGAACGATCTTCAGTACGTACACATGGGCGATGACGCCGCGATCACCACCGATGCATATCCGGATACGTTTCACGGGAAAATTTCTTTTTTGTCGCCCGCGCTTGATCCCAACACTCGAACTCTTCAAGCCCGCATCGTCACCCCCAATCTGGGGTTGAAGCTAAAAAAAGACATGTACGTGAATGCTACCGTGCAGGCCGGAAAGATTAACGACGCTCTGACCGTTCCCGACGCTGCTGTCCTTCGCGACACAGAAAACCAGCCGTTCGTATACGCGCTGATGGGCGCCAATCAATTTTCCCGTCAATCCGTAACCGTCGGCGACAGCCACAATGGGCGCACGCAAATCACCAGCGGATTGAAACAAGGCCAGCGCATTGCCGGCGACGGTAGCTTGTTTCTGCAGTTCAAGAATTCTCTACAGCACTAGTCTCCGAGGAACCCGAGCCCGATGATCCACCGCGTCGTCCAATTCGCGTTACAGCAGCGCTTCCTGGTGCTCATGATTACCGTGCTGATCATCATTGCCGGGGCTGTTTCGTTTCAGCGCATGCCCGTGGACGCCTATCCCGACCTTTCGCCTCCACTTGTTGAGCTGATTACTCAGTGGCCCGGACATGCCGCCGAAGAGGTCGAACGCCTAACGACCCTGCCTCTGGAACTGGCCATGAATGGATCGCCACATTTGAAAGTGATGCGATCTATTTCGCTTTACGGTCTTTCCGATTTGCGATTGACCTTCGATGAAAGCGTTGATCCCTATTTCGCGCGGCAGGTGGTATTCCAGCGCTTGAGCGACGCACAACTTCCTACTGGTGTAACCCCAACCATGGCCCCGCTTTTTAGTCCCAGCGGGCTTGTCTACCGTTATGTGCTCGAAAGCCCGGACCGTTCGCCACAAGAGTTGAAAACATACGAGGACTGGATCATCGAGCGCGTTTACAAAAGCGTCCCCGGTGTGGCCGACGACTCCGGCTTCGGCGGCACGGTGATGCAGTATCAAGTGCTGCTCGATCCTGCGAGGCTCTACAGCTATCACCTCCCGGTGGTGCAGATCGTCAGTGCCCTGACTGCCAACAATTCCAATACTGGCGGCGGATTTTACTCCCAGGGCGGCCAGTTTTATTACGTTCGTGGTATCGGGCTGCTTAAGTCCACCGAGGATATCGGAGAAGTTGTGGTGGGCAGCGCCAATGGTGTTCCTATTCGCGTGAAGGACGTTGCTCGAGTAGAGATAGGTCACGCACCGCGTCTTGGTATTTTCGGATTTGAAAAAAATGACGATGCCGTTGAGGGCGTCATTCTTTTGCGCACTCACGAACAGCCCCAGAACGTCCTCGCTGGAGTGGAGAAGAAAACGGAGGAACTGAACCACAGCATTCTGCCCGCGGATATAAAAGTGCGCCCGTTCTACGACCGCAGCGATCTTGTTCGCGTGACCACCGATACCGTCGAATGGAACCTGCTTCGCGGAATGGCACTTGTTCTTATCGTGCTAATCTTTTTTCTGGTCAGCATCCGCGCGGCTCTTATCACCGCGCTGACAATTCCGCTGGCGCTTCTGTTCGCCTTCATATTTCTTCATTTGACCGGCGAAGCCGCCAACCTGCTTTCCATCGGTGCCATCGACTTTGGAATCATCATCGATGGCACCATCGTGATGGTTGAGAACATTTACCGCGAACTGAGTCTACGCAGCGGCCAGAGCTACAAGTTAAACGAGGTAATCCTCATTGCCGCGCGCGATGTGGATCGTCCGATTTTCTATTCTGTCGCCGTCATCATCGCCGGATACCTGCCTATTTATGCTCTCACCGGGCCTGCCGGAAAACTGTTTCATCCCATGGCCGATACCATGGCATTTGCGCTGGTTGGCGCGCTGGTTCTAACACTTACCGTCGTGCCGGTGCTGGCCTCCTATTGGTTCAAGAATGGTGTTCGGGAAAAACCCAATCGCGTCTTTGAATGGGTTCGCGATTCCTACTCAAAACGTTTACGTTGGTGCCTGGACCATCCCAAGTCAACGGTGGGCTTAAGCGTGCTGATCTTCGGCTTAAGTTTGCTCTTGTTGCCCTTTATTGGTGGCGAGTTTTTACCCCACCTCGATGAAGGGGCGTTATGGGTACGCGCCACCATGCCGTATACCATTTCATTTGAAGAGGCCAGCAAGTTCGCGCCGCAAGTCCGCGCTCTGTTGATGAAATATCCGCAAGTCACGGTGGTGGGCTCTGAACTTGGCCGTCCGGACGACGGCACCGATCCGACTGGATTCTTCAATTGCGAATTTTATGTTGGATTGAAACCTTACAACGACAAGGCCTGGAAGCAAGGTTCTATTCACTCCAAACAGCAACTAACCGAGGACTTGGAGAAACATCTCGATGCATTTCCAGGCGTCATCTTTAATTACACGCAGCCGGCGGAAGACGCGGTCGATGAAGCACTGACTGGACTGAAGAGTGCTCTTGCGGTAAAAATTTTCGGCCCTGACCTGGACGTATTGGAGAAAAAAGCAGTAGAGATCAAGAACGTGCTGAGTAAAAACCCCGGCTTCAAGGAGCTGACGGTCGTCCGCGAACTTGGGCAGCCCAGCCTGGTGATCGATGCGGATCGCCAGAAGATCGCGCGTTTCGGCATCAACGTTTCCGACGTTGAGGCGGTGGTACAAGCAGCCGTCGGCGGCCAAACCGCGACGCAGGTCGTTCAAGGGGAGAAACTGTTCGACCTGGTTGTTCGCATGGAGCCACAATACCGGTCCACTGCCGGCGACATCAGCAACCTGCTCGTTCCTACTCCAACCGGCCAGCAAATCCCGCTCGCGGAACTTGCAAACATTAAAGAAAGTACCGGCGCATCGTTCATTTACCGGGAAAACAATTCGCGCTACATCGGCATTCAATTCTCTATCGAGGGCCGCAACTTGGAAGGCATCGTTAATTCCGGGCAGGCCGCGGTGCGTAAAGCCGTGACTCTGCCGCCGGGATACACGCTGGATTGGGGCGGGGAGTATAGCGAACTCCTGGAAGCCAAATCGCAATTTCT
>DATCAX010000032.1:0-3408 GCA_036512375.1 Candidatus Angelobacter sp.
GGACACCTGGGAACATATATATAAGATCAAGGACAAGGAATATCCGGACCACAAAATTGTCGGCTGGTACCATTCGCATCCCGGCTTCGGCGTATTTCTCTCCGAGCACGATCTCTTCATCCAGCAGAATTTCTTCTCCAATCCGCAGCAGGTCGCATGGGTTTATGATCCGCACACCGACGAGGAAGGCTGTTTCGGCTGGGTCGACGGCAATATCGAAAAGCTTTCCGCCATCCGCGTGGGATATTCCCAGGCAGTGGAGATTGCAGGCTCTACCACCCATGAATTCGAAGAAGATGACGACGGCGCTTTAGATTCCATGGTCCGTGCGGACCGCACTCAAAGACCGCCGGAACCGGTCTGGGTAAAACTGGCAACACAGATTCTGGGATACGGAGCTGCAGTTGTTCTTGGCTTGGTGTCAGGCTTTATGCTGCGGAACTGGCAACTTGCCCCGGTGGTGCAAACCTACCAGCAGATTATTGACCATCCCCTGGACGCTTGCCGCGTATTACTGCAACCATATATATCAATCGCTCCAGAACAAAATGGGATGGTAGTGCCTTCACAAATTCCTCAGCAGACCGCGCCTCAGCCGTCGCAACAGAAAGCTCCCGCACCCCAAGGAAACAATGGCAAACACTGACGACAAACCTGCGCTGAAAATAACTCTGGAAGATTTAGCCAGGGTTGAGGTGCCCGCGCAAGCTCCCGCGGGGAACATGGCGCCGGTGGCGGCCGGAGCCAAGCAGTATGGCAACATCGCCGCTCCTGCTGATGGCCCCGCAATCGCCACCGAAGAAAAGGGACACATCTTCCTCAAGGGCTGGTTCTATCTGGGCATTGCGGGCGTGGTAGGGGCGCTGGTTGGATGGGGAATCTGTGAGCCTTTCTTTGTCGACTCGCACACTGGTTCCCGCTGGGGCAATATCTTCATCTTGCCGGTGGTGATCATGTTTACCTGCCTGGGCCTGGGCGTGGCAGAAAGCATTGTCGAGAGATCAGGAAAGAAGGCCTTGATTCGCGGGCTGCTGTCGCTCGCTCTGGGTATCGTATTTGGTTTTATCTTTGACCGCTTCGCCAACATTATCTACATGATCGGGCGAGAGATCATTGCATCCCTGGGCGTGGAAACCAATAGAAGTCCCGCGTTCTGGCTGGTTCGGGGGATCGCCTGGGCGGTGTTCGGCGTGGCCGGAGGAATTGTGTACGGCCTGGTGGATCGTTCAGGTCGCAAAACCAAGTACGGCATACTGGGCGGTCTGATTGGCGCCGGTCTGGGTGGAGCTCTTTTCGATCCCATTAGTTTTGTTACGCGCTCGGGCAGCGCCAGCGTTAGCCGCGGTGTTGGTTTTGGCTTGCTCGGGCTGGCCACCGGTGTGGCGATCGGCATCGTTGAAAGCGCCCTCAAAGATCGCTGGCTCTATGTGGCGTCGGGTCCGCTTGCGGGCAAGCAATTCATCCTGTATAAGCCGCTCACCACGATTGGCAGCAGCCAGTCGTCGGACATCTATCTGTTTAAAGACACCAGCATTCTTCCCCACCACGGAGTCATCGAACTGCGCGGCGCGCAGACCTTCATCCGTTCAGACGCTCCGGTGTTTGTTTCCGGTGCGCCGGCGCGCAACCGCGCATTGCAAAGCGGAGACCTCATCCAGATTGGGCGTTATGCTTTTCACTTTCGCGAAAGGCAGAGGAATTAATGGCCGATCCCGTATGCCCTTACTGCCGCATGCCTTTTGACGAGGCTTCTCCGCCCCGGATATTTTGCACTGCCTGCGGCATGCCTCATCATGAGGATTGTTACCGTGAAAATGGTGGCTGCACGGTTTTCGGCTGCAAGTGCGCACCCGCGGATGATCCCAAGCTCCAGGTTTCACAAAGTGATTTAAGCGCAATTATCATGCCGGCCCAGCAATTTATTCCTGTAGCGCAACCGGCTTCTTACGTGCCGCAGTACCAACCATCACGTTACAGTGGGCCGTTGGGCTTGTCACAAGCGGCCGCAATCGCGCCAGCCCCGATTGCAGCAACCGTGCCCGACCCGTCGCAACAGGCGACTGCCGGTTACACATATGCTGCCATGCCGGTTTACGGACGATCGCATAAGAGCAGGACGACTTATATTGTCCTTGGGATTTTCCTGGGCGCTTTTGGCGTGCACAATTTTTATGCGGGATACGTCGGTCGCGCTGTGGGGCAGCTTTGCCTTACCGTATTGACCGTCGGCTATCTCGGCATCGTTTCGTGGATCTGGGCCGTCGTTGAAATCTGCATTGTGGAAAAGGACAGCACCGGTTTTACTTTCAGCTGACTTTACCGAGGGACGAATGAAATATTATATTCAGCGCCAACTCAGTGAGTATGGCCCTTATACCCTGGCCGACCTGCAACGCTACGTCGCTCAGGGAAGCATCCAATTGACCGATCTTACCCGGAGTGAAGGGATGACGGATTGGGTGCCGGTCTCCCAGGTCATCGGCAATATCCCTGCTCCTCAACCCGCAGCGTTGGCGGTGGCGGACGGCGCTATGTCCAGCGCAGGGACGGTTTATGGAAGTTCTGGCACTGTTTACGGTGGTCCGGAGTCGCTCCCCGGCGGTGGCGCCGCAGCGTATGGCGGAGGCGCCGCGATAAATTCAGGACCTGTACCGCCAGATTTTCACTGGGCCCTGGTGTTGTTGGTGAATTTCTTTTGCGGCATTTTTCAAATCATCTGGCTTTTCGTGGAAGCTGCTTTTGTCAAGAAGCTTGATCGCGAGGGCAAATTTCTGGCCTTTATGATCGGAGGCCTGGCAACCCAGCTAGTCGCCGCCGTGATCTTCTTCAGTAGTGCCGCCGGGGCAGCCCGCGATCGCGACGCTTTCCCTGGGTTTGTAGCTCCATTTTTCCTCCTCATGCTGTCGGGCGCAGTGTTGCACCTGATTGGGATCTTTCAGATGCGCAGTTCGATTGAGAACTATTACAACACCGTGGAACCCATCAACCTGCGTTTGAGCGGAGTCATGACATTCTTTTTCGCGGTGTTCTACTTTCAGTATCATTTCACACGTATTGCCAACTGGAAGAGAACGGGATATCTGCCGCCGCAATGAAAATAGAAGCGAAATTTCGGGCCCACGCGATAGCAGCGGGGCTGGCAGCGGGCTTCTGGATCTTATATGCCTTCCCGCCGACAGAGCATGCTTTTTATCCTCGCTGTCTGTTTTATGCTCTTACCGGCTGGCAGTGTCCTGGATGCGGAGGCACACGCGCGCTTTACCATTTGCTGCACCTTCAGGTGGGTGGCGCCATCCGTTATAACGTCTTAGTCACGGTTCTTGCTCCGATCGCTTTTGCCTGGTTCATCTACTGGTATGCAACAGTAGTGTTTAGGGGGCAGGGCCCGGGCCTGCGGATTTCCCGACC
>DATCAX010000033.1:0-2050 GCA_036512375.1 Candidatus Angelobacter sp.
TCTGCTGCTCCGGCAGCCGCCCAGGAGAAGAAGCCCAACATCCTCGTCATCATGGCCGATGACATCGGCTACTGGAACATCAGCGCCTACAACCGCGGCATGATGGGCTACCGGACGCCCAACATCGACCGCATCGCTAACGAAGGCGCGATCTTTACCGACTATTACGGCCAGCAATCCTGCACTGCTGGCCGCGCCGCTTTTATCACCGGCCAGAGCCCAATGCGCACCGGCCTCCTCAAGGTCGGACTACCAGGGGCGAAAGAAGGATTGTCGGACAAGGATCCGACACTTGCCGATCTGCTCAAGCCGCTTGGCTATGTGACAGGGCAATTCGGCAAGAACCATCTCGGTGATCGCAACGAGTTTCTGCCGACCGTTCACGGCTTCGACGAGTTCTTCGGCAATCTTTACCATCTCAATGCCGAGGACGAGCCAGAGCATCCCGACTACCCGAAGAATACGGAGTTCAAACTGCGCTTCGGTCCACGTGGCGTTCTCCGATGCACGGCCACGACCATTGACGATCTGCGCGAAGACCCACGGTTCGGGACGATGGGGAAGCAGAACTGCGAGGACACCGGTCCGCTCGACAAGAAGCGCATGGAGACGGTGGACCAGGAGTTCCTGAGTGCCACCCTCGATTTTATCGACCGCGCGAATCGAGACAAGAAGCCGTTCCTTGCCTGGTTCAATCCGAGCCGCATGCACATCTGGACCCGTCTCAAGCCCGAGTCTGACGGAAAGACGGGTCTTGGCGTCTATCCCGATGGCATGGTGGAGCATGATGGCCAAGTCGGCCAGCTACTGAAGAAGCTCGACGACCTCGGTATCGCCAACAACACGATCGTGATCTACACCACCGACAATGGCGCCGAGGCATTCAGCTGGCCCGATGGCGGCACGACGCCGTTCCGCGGCGAAAAGAACACCAACTGGGAAGGCAGCTACCGCGTACCGGCAATGGTCCGCTGGCCGGGACTTGTGCAGCCACGCACCGAGTTGAACGACATCTTCTCTGCCGAGGACTGGGTACCGACCCTGGTTGGGGCGGCGGGCGACCCCGGCATCAAGGATAAGCTTCTGCAGGGCTACAGCGCAGGGGACAAGTCGTTCAAGGTGCACCTTGACGGTTACGACCAGCGCGACCTGCTGTCAGCCAAGGGGCCCGACAAGCGTCGCGAGTTCTTTTACTGGACTGATGACGGCAACCTCGCCGGCCTCCGCTACGATCAATACAAGGTCGTGTTCATGGAACAGCAGGCCCATGGCCTAGAGGTCTGGATGCAGCCTCTGGTCCCGCTGCGCGCGCCGAAGATATTCAACCTGCGATCCGATCCCTTCGAGCGTGCCGAACACGAGGCAGGCGGTTATGACAAATGGTTCGTTGAGCACGCGTTTGTATTCGTTCCGGCCCAGGCGATCGTGGGCGAGCACCTCCGCACCTTCCAAGAGTTTCCGCCGCGTCAGAAGCCAGGCAGCTTCTCGGTCGACCAAGCCATGGAAAAACTGACGGAGCAGAAGGGCGAAAATTAGTAGCCGCGTGCTGTCAGGTATCCGCTTTGGGTCAAAAGGCGAACTAGTTGGTTGGCTCAACAGCGTCTGCTTTGACCCCGAAAGCGGATATTTCGCGGTTCCGCAAAAAAGTTCACCGGTGAACTTTCGACAGACTGAGCTCACGAAGCCCCTAGGCCTCCTGGGGCTTAGGCTGCGTCCAACAGTGGTGACCCCGGCAGGATTCGAACCTGCGACCTCCAGATTAGGAATCTGAGACACTGTCACGGTAACTCGGATAGCTTTGCGGTTCGTCGCCGATTAGCATCATCGGATGAGACCGATATCCTTTAAGCGCCACCGCTTCCCGCCTGAAATCATCCGCCACGCAATCTGGCTCTATGCAAGGTTCACACTGTCCTTTCGGGATGTCGAGGAATTGCTGGCCGAGCGAGGTATTGACGCATCCTACGAGACGGTCCGGCGGTGGTTCCTGAAGTTCGGGCCGTCGATCGCGGCGAATATCCGCCGTTCGCGGCCGCGACCGAGCGATCAT
>DATCAX010000034.1:0-7248 GCA_036512375.1 Candidatus Angelobacter sp.
GGTGACGCAAGCGGACGGCACGGTGGAAGGGATTATTCATCTGCATGATTTATGGGGAACGCAGATGGTGTGAAGCAGCCTTTAGCTATTAGCTGTTAGCCTTTAGCCTTGTCTCGCGGGTTTAACGTAATTGGCTAAAGGCCAAGGGCTAAGTACTAAGGGCTTCATTATGTCCAGCGATCGCGCAAAGAAAATCAAAGTTATCCTCTTCGATGTGGACGGCGTTCTCACGGACGGCTCCATATGGCTCTTCCCTGCTCCGGCATCGGGTCCGCGCAGCACAGACGCGCACGCAGAAAAGCACGCCGACAAGCCGGGATTCGCGATCATCAGCCAGAATATGATCGAGGCCAAAGGATTCAATGCTCATGACGGCACGGCCATTTCTCTGGCACGACTAGGGGGCTTGAAAACCGGGATGGTGACCAAGCGCATTTCTGAGACGGTGGCATTGCGCGCGCGGGATCTGAAGATTGATTTTCTCCATCAGGGCGCACATAACAAGTCAGACAGCCTGGACAAAATCCTGTCCGAGAGCGGTTTTCACGAAGAGCAGATCGCTTACGTGGGCGATGACGTGATTGATCTGCCGATCATGCGGCGATGCGGGCTGGCGATTGCGGTGGCCAATGCTCGTCCTCAGGTGAAGGCGATGGCGCACTACGAAACCGCGTCTATTGGCGGGCATGGTGCGGCGCGGGATGCAGTGGAATACATTCTGGAGGCGCAGGGTACGCTCGAAAAAGTGATTGACGCTTATATTCATGCAAGGACGTCGATTGGGTGATGGCTTGTGGTGTGGCGCCGATGGCGCTTGTGTCTCGCGAGAACTTCCTGATGCGGCATTGCGAAGGATGCATCTTCGGGATCCTTCGGCTTGCCTTTCGTCGCTACGCTCCCTCGGGCGGCGCTCAGGATGACAAGGGTTGCGCGGCTTCTTTTCCAAAAAATATTTTCAAGGACATGAACGAGTGTGTAGCTGATTAAGGGCGAGGCCGGCTTGCGCGCCAAGCCCGTTGCAACAGGCGCAGAAGAATCTTGTGGCAAACGATTATTCCTAGCGGTGTGGAGCGCAGCGACAAAAACAAAGAAATGACCCACCGGTTTCCCTGCCAAGACGCTTGCGCGTCGAACCGGTGGGTCAGTTTTTTGTACGTTAGCTGCCATGTACTGCAGCTACTTACATTAGAAGCAGCATCTCGGAAAAGGTTGCCGGAGGGGCGAGAAATTGCGGGGTTTGTGACGTAGCACGGAAGCGCGGGGGCAATCGGCCTCTTTCTGATACTTGGGCAGCAGCGGAGCAGGGTCCCTCACCTTCTCCGGCTCACCCGAGGCTCGCCCTCGAAGTTCGGGATGGCAGGTCGTGGAGGATGAAATGTCTTCCTAACGGAATTACATCTGGCGCTGATGCTTCACTAAAATCTGGCTCTTCAGTTATTGCCTGATGGCGGCGGTTTAAGCGAGTGCACAAAGGCGACGAACTCAGGCTTTTTCCGCAAGCCGGCGAACTCATTGTCACGAAGCGCGCCTTTGATGGGGTAACCTTCCTCATTAGCCTTGCTCAAGTAGAAGCGGCAATGTTCCTGGTCACCGTGCTGGCCGTACATTTGCGCCATCACATAGTGAAAGTGGCCGAGATCATTGGACCCCACCAGACGGATGGAAATGGCCGCCGCAGAAGACTGGCGCTGAAAAATGTCAGGGTCAATCTGGATGGCGCGCTGGTATTCCCGCGAGGCACGGTCAAAATCTTTTTGTGAGAAGTAAGCACCGCCCAGGTTACTGTGGAAGCTGGCACTCTCGTCATTGAGCTTGATGGCCTTCTTGTATTCCTTGATGGCTGCGCCGTATTTTCTATTGTTGTAATAAAGGGCGCCCAGGTTGTTATAGGCCTCAGCATAATCTTTATTGCCTTTGATGGCGTGTTGGAATTCCCTTCTAGCCTCTGCATCGCGACGCAACTGCAAGAGACACATACCGACCTTGTTGTGAAGAACGGCAGTTTCAGATGTCTTCATGGCCGCACGATAGTAGTCAATGGAATCGAGATAGGCTTTTTGCGCGCGGAACTGGTCACCCTGCTGTTCCAGTTCAACCGGATCAGCATTTTCCGATGGAGGCGGCACGCGCACCTGGGAAGTGGAATCTGTGCTGGAAGGTTCCTGAGCGCACAATGGCAAACCAAGAACCAATAACCCGATCATGATTAGCAAGCGGCTGAAGCGACCCATGAGGGACTCCTTAGTGCGGCCTGTCCTTGCCGGGACTGGGGGTGGCCGCAGGCTTGACCTGCTTATTATCGTCCTTATTGTCGTCTTTTGAACCACCAAATATCTTGCCCCAAAAGCCCTTTTTCTTCTTTTCCTGGTCCTGATCCTGACTTGAGTTCTGGGGTGTTGCGGCGGGCTGTCCGGGAACCGGGGCATACCCGCTACCTGTATTAGACGCCGCAGGGGTAGGAGTTGGCTTGGGCTCAATGCCAAATATTCTCTGGAAAACGTTACCATGGGCCGTTTGCTCACAGGTCTGTGTGGGCTGGGTGCCGTCGATAAAGGCTGTGGTGTAGTCGTCCGGGCAAGTGGCGGTGGCAATCTGGTTAGTAGCCTTATCCAGGGTCAGTTCGACCACGCCCTGGGGCGGAGTGAACGCTTTTGTATCTGAATAGTTCGGCAGGTCGACCGCGCGCTTCATAAATTCAGTCCAGATGGGAAGGGCGATGGTCGCACCGCTCAGGTGAATGTCACTGTAATCGTCATAACCCACCCAGACGATACAGAGCAGGTTTGAGGTATAGCCGGCAAACCAGCCGTCATGCGAGGTGCCGGTTTTTCCGGCGGCCGGAGCGGTGAACTTGCGCGCCCGCACGCCACCCGGGCCAGCTGCGGTGCCATTGTTGATGACACCCTGGAGCATGTCCGTAATGACATAGGCTACCCGGGGATCAAGCACCTGGGATTTCTGTGGCTGAAAGTTGTCGACAATATCGCCGTTGGCGTCACGCACCGAGCGGACCAGGGTAGGTGTAATGCGCTGACCGTCATTGGTGAAAATGGTGTAGGCGGACGCCATATCCATGGGCGTGGCGTCATACGATCCCAATGCCATGGCCGGCGTGGCGCGAACGGAAGGCATTCCGGCGATCTTGGCCAGGTTTGCTACTTTGTCATAGCCCACCATTTCGGCAACTTTAACCGTGGCGTTGTTGAGCGAGTGCGCCAGAGCAAACTGGGCGGTTACCTGGCCGTGGTATTCCTCTTTGTAATTGCGCGGCGTGTAAACGTCATCACCGTTGATGAAGGCCGTGGGAGAATCGTCCACCATGCTGGCCGGAGTGAAAATGGGCTGCTCGTTCGTCACAGCATTGTTAATGGCTGCGGCAAAGACGAAAGGTTTGAAAATCGATCCTGTGGGGCGCTTGGCGATTGCATGATTCAACTGGCTGAAACCGTAGTTGCGTCCGCCGACCAACGCGAGCACTTCGCCGGTGTGAGGATCGAGCGCAACCAGAGCAACCTGCGGGATGGGCCCGGGTACTACCTTGGTTTCAAACTTGTTCTTGCCGACTTTCATTCTCTTGGTACGCAGCTTCTTGACTTGCGCATCAACTTCTTTCAATCCGAGGTCGACAGCCTGCGCTGCAACCTGCTGCAACGAAGGATCAAGCGTGGTGTAAATGCGGTAGCCGTCCGCGTTGAGATCTTCTTCACCGTATTTGGTAACCAGCTGTTCGCGGATCAGGTCAACGAAGTAAGGCGCGTCACTGGCTTCCACATTTTGTGGCGCCAGTTTGAGCGGAGTCGCTTTGGCGGCATCGGCCTGCGCACGCGTAATGTTACCGGTTTCAACCATGGCTTCCAGAACGAGGTTTCTGCGGTCCTGCGCACGCTCCGGATGCCGGTACGGCGAGAGATAACTTGGCCGCTGCACCAGACCAGCGAGCATGGCGGCTTCCGGCAGGCTCAGGTCTTTCAGGTCTTTGCCGAAATAAGCCTGAGCCGCTTCACCGAAGCCGGTGATGGTGAATGAGCCGCGCTGTCCCATATCGACCTGGTTGGCGTACAGCTCAAAAATCTGTTTCTTGGAGAAGCGCTGTTCCAGTTCGATGGAGATCAATATCTCCGTGATTTTGCGGGTAAACTTTTTTTCCGGCGAGAGGAAGAAGCCGCGCGCGACCTGCATGGTGATCGTCGAACCACCCTGGCGATTGCCACCCTGGCGAAGGTCAATCCAGCCGGCTTGCAGCAGCCGTCCATAGTTCACGCCGCTGTGATGGAAGAAGCGGCGGTCTTCAATGGAAGTGACAGCGTCCACCATGACCTTGGGAATGTCATCGTACTTGACGAGGCGGCGCTTGGAACGCAGCTGACCATCGAACAAGCCGGTGACAAGCTGAGGCTCAAGTTCATAAGCGGTGAGATCGCCGGCGTCGCCAAGAGAAGCAATCTTGTCAACGCGGCCGTCCTTGACGCGGATGACCGCACCTTCGGCGTTGTAATACGATTCTTCACCCGGCTTGATCTCAACGGCATCCTTCATCACTTTGTAGACGCCAAACTTTGACTTGCCCTGCTCACCAACTTCGGTATAGCCGGCATGGCGCAGGTAGTTGGAGATCTCGCGCGGATCAGCCTTCTGGCCGATGCGGACATCGCGCGGCTGAGCGTAAATCTTGGCGGAGTTGGCGAAGATAGGACCGTAAAAACGCTTGTCGACGATCTTCTGGTATTTGATGTAGTAGTACGAAAACACACCAAACAGCACGATGGAAAGGATGAGGAAAGCAGCGAGTCCGGCCCGGAAAAACGGGTTTCTCAGGCTGCCACGAAAGCCTTTGACGCGAGGAATTTTTATTTTAATGGCCATGTTCCAAGTAGGCGGAGAGCGCCCCTAGTTATTTCTCTCAGACTCATGGCGGTCAGAGCGTTACCTGCACTGGTGCTGAGAAGTTTGATCCTTCTCTATTATAACCGGTTTAAATCCGTTTATTCATCGAGTTGGCCGTGAAATCAAGGTCGACTGGATGAATGATCATGTCAACATGAATCCGGTAATTGACGGTGATTCCAATTCCGTCCCGCATCCGGGTAACTACAACTTGATTTTCCTTGAGTTTGATGTCCTCGGAATCAGCTTTGATTACCACCATCTTCTTGACTTCGTCATCGGTCGCAGTTGAGTAGCTGTTTTTTCGCGCAATGTCGTCGAGAGCGTCCTGGAACTGGTAATTGTTGAAGTAAGGCGGCACCAAGTTGTAGGCGACATAGATGCAGCCCACGACAAACCCAAGCGCGATCAATGCTTTAATTTTTGACATAAAACCAGCGGTAAATCTCCTTCAGGACCGCACCAACTGCGTGAAAGTTGTTTCGATGTCGGGGATGTTAGCATCCTCAGATTTGCGTGTCGAGCGGGAAACCACCTCGACACGACCTTCCGTAACCTTCTTGCCAACATTGATTCGATACGGTATTCCCACCAAATCCGCGTCCTTAAATTTCACTCCCGCTCTCTCGTCTCGATCATCCAGCAGAACGCTGAATCCCGCTCCCTCCAGCTTTTGTACGATCTCCTCTGCCGTCGCCATAATCGCCGCATCCTTCACATTGGTCGGCGTGATCACCACGTCAAACGGCGCAATCGCCGCTGGCAGCCAAAATCCGTCGGCATCATTGTTCTGCTCGATCGCCGCCGTCAAAATCCGCTCCACGCCAATGCCGTAGCTGCCCATAATCGGCGTGACTTCTTTGCCATCTTTATCCAGCACGGTCGCGCCCATCGACTTCGAATATTTATATCCCAGCTTGAAGATGTGTCCAATCTCCATCGCCTTCCCGACCACCAGCGGCTCGCCGCAATTAGGACACCCCTCCCCCTCCGCCACATTGCGCAAGTCAACCCACTCCGTGGGATGGAAATCCCGCAGCGGCGTCACATTCTTCAGGTGGTAATTTTCTTTGTTCGCGCCCGTCACCAAATTCTTCCTGCCGCGCAGCGCATTGTCCGCATACATCAGCGGCAAAGATTCCAGGATAATCGCCTGCGTCACGCTTCCCAGCTGTTGCGCACCAGCGGCCAGCGCCGGAACCTTTACCGGACCAAGATATCCCGCGGGCGAAAGGAAGAACCGCTGAATTTCTTCTTCATGCATCGGCCTAAACTCTTTGCCATCCAGCACCGTCACCAACTTGGCTTCGTTCAGTGAATGATCGCCGCGCAACAGCACAATCACCGGCCGCGTCTTCACCTGTCCCGGATTCTTCTTGTCTGGCTCAACCTGCATCAGCGCCAGCGTCTTGATCTTCTGCGTCGGCGACACTCCCAGAAACTTCGCCACCTCTTCAATCGTCTTCATCCCCGGCGTGTGTACCAGCTCCGGCGCGCCGTCGCCCGGCAGGTCTTCGGCCGGCGCCAGTTGTGACGTTGCTTTCTCCAGGTTCGCGGCATAGCCGCATTTTTCGCAGCTTGCAACCATGTCTTCGCCGGCATCGGTCATGCACATGAACTCGTGTGACGCTGATCCGCCCATCGCGCCCGAATGCGCCTCCACCACGGCATACTTCAGCCCGCAGCGGTCAAATATCTTGCGATAAACGTCATAATGTTTCTGATAGCTCGCATCCAGCCCCACCTGGTCGATATCGAATGAGTACGAGTCTTTCATCGTGAACTGCCGCACGCGTATCAGTCCCGACTTCGGCCTTGGCTCGTCTCTGAATTTGTTCTGTATCTGGTACCAGATCTGTGGCAGCTGCTTGTAACTGCGCAGCTCTTTGCGCGCAATGTCGGTCATGATCTCTTCATGCGTCATGCCCAGGCACAAGTCCGCGCCTTTGCGGTCTTTCAGGCGAAACATGTTCTCGCCCATCACCTGCCAGCGCCCGCTCTGCTCCCACAATTCGCGCGGATGGATGGCCGGCAGCAGAAACTCCTGGCCAATCGTGTTCATCTCCTCGCGGATCACATCGATAATCTTCAATATTGACCGCTGTCCCATAAACAGGTAGGAGTAAATCCCGGCGCCCAGCTGCCGTATATACCCCGAGCGGACCAGAAACTTGTGGCTGGCGACCTCGGCGTCCGCCGGGGCCTCACGTAGCGTGGGAATAAAAAGTTGTGACCAACGATGCATGGAAAGAGCAGCCTCTCAGTACTTAGTATTTAGTAATTAGCAAAAGCGGTGATCGGGTAAACGAGTATTGTAACAAGCGGTCAGCTGCTAGCTCCTGGCTGCTAGCTGCTAGCTTTTGG
>DATCAX010000035.1:0-5763 GCA_036512375.1 Candidatus Angelobacter sp.
GTCGATAGTGAAAGTGAAAAGCCTCGTGCTCCTTTCGCTCGCAGATTACGTCGCGAGTCGCTGATCATTCTCGGCTTTCTCGTCTTGACCGTAGCAATGACCTGGCCATGGGTCTTGCACCTGCGCAATGCCGTAGCCGACGAAGGCGATTCGTATGCGCACGCTTATTTTCTCTGGTGGGATTATCATCAGACCTTTCACGACCCGCGCCACCTCTTCGACGCCACAATCTTTTATCCTTACAAGAACACGCTGGCGTTTGGAGAGAATGACTATGGCATCGCCGTGCTCTTCTTTCCGTTGTTCGCGCTCGGGCTGAAGCCGCTGACGGTGTTCAGCATCGCGACTTTTCTCAGTTTTCTTTTCACGGGTTACGGCGCCTTCCGGCTGGCGCGGACGATGTCCGGCTCGCGCGCCGTCGCCTGGATCGCCGGGATCGTTTTCGCTTTCGTGCCCTACAGATTTCAGCATCTGTGGCATCTGCCGCTGATATTTGCCGGCTGGATTCCTCTGCTGTTCGAAGCGCTGGTGCTCTTCATCCGCCGGCGCACCTGGACGCGCGCGTCGTGGCATCGGGACGCTTGCGATTTATCAAGAGCTTCGATGGAGACGTCAATGATGGCGTAAGACAGCACAACGATCTTTACGCCGTGACCAGGACTGAGCCCCAATAAGGTAATTAGGCGCGACACAGCTCACTTACTCCAGCTCTTTGACATTGAAATTTTCAATCTTAAAAACGAGGTTGCGAGGGTCGATCGCGGCATCGACTCTCCTGGCATTGCATACAAACTTGATGACGTGGTGGCCCGGCGGGACATTGATTGTCTTGGAGTAAGCACTGAGGGTGGCATTTATCTGTAGTTTTTCTGAAATCAGCGGGCTGCTGATCAGGAGATCCGAATACTCCTGATGCGCCGAAGAGAATGACATTTGGATCTCAACTTTCCTCGTACGCTGGGACTTGTTATCGATATGCAACTCGCCTTCAGATGAACACCAGCGCCAGGCTCTTTCTTGCCCGACTTCAAGGTCCGAAAAACCGCCCTGCCAACTGAGGTTCAAGGGATGCAGAGTGAGATCCTGCTTTAACTGCCAATCTTGTTCGGTGTATCCCTCCTTCAACCGTTTATTGAATTCGGTCGTATTAAAGAAGACCAGCCTACCATTGCCACTAATGACAGGTTCACTTCCAAGAGTCTCTGCAATTTCAGATTCGATCTGAGCCCCCTTGTCTGCATAGCCATAACGATCGATGTAGATCCCGTTGAAACCGGCGAATGCCAGCTTCAGCACTAACTCGCCAACTGGCAGGGAGCTTACCCGTTTCTGCCAGGAATCGCCTTCCCGGCCTTTCATTGCTCCGTAACTCCAACGCAAGGTTTTTGAATGAAGGTATCCTCTGAAGTGGTCGTACTCCTTCATCTGATTGACGCTCGGATACTCCGGAAACGGAATGTAAGGCAATTGAAAGATCATCGAACTGGGTGGCACCGATGACTCGATGCGCGAGACGAATGCCGCGTCATTGCCATATTCAGCTTTAATACCCTGATAGTCGGGAATGTAATGCTTGCTGGTTTGATCAAGAAGAGCGGCTACCAGGAAAAAACTGATGAAGACATAGAAAACAGTTCGAGCGCGCGCCGACTTCGCTCGTCTTCGGTACAACCCTTCTAGGGCAAGCGCCAGGGCAAACAAACAAATGAACCCAATAAAGATGCTGATTCGGTTATAGGTCCGAATACGAGCTGATACCAGGAGTGCGAAGATCGATCCGAAACCTCCGATAGTTGCCAGCAGCAGAGCGGAAAGATTCAATATACTTAAATGATCCAATAGAACGTGAGTACCGTCGAGATTCGTCTTTGAGGGCATTGGTTTTCTGTAGAATAGCCAGCCAAGCAAAATCAAAAACCCGATACTCCCCGCAGCTCCCAGAGAGACGGAGTCGTTTTCGGTTATCAACGGCCCCTGGTTATATTTCTGTTTTACCGCATTGAGAAATCGAATCCTGTGGCCGCTGATGGGCAATAGCAATTGAGCGATTCTCATCCCGTAGTACTCGGCCTCCGCTGGCCCGCGTTTTGTTATCTGGGTATTGCCGTTCTTGTAGACGTAGGCGAGGCTCGGCGAAAGGTTTATCAATAAGACTGTGAAGATGATCCCCACCAGAGATAGAGAAACCAGGATGTGGCGAAAATTTTTCCAGTAGATTGACGCCGAGACTCCAGCAACGATCAGAAAGAAGCACGAAAAGAAAGGGTAATAAACCCCGCTGCAGCCAATCAACACACAGACAATGGCGCTGAATATGACGTTGGCTTTATGCAAATGCCAGCCTTTGTTTTCGTCGCGGCCAAGGAGTTCGCCCGACGCAATCCAAATCGCCACCATAATCACAAGTGGCAAAATGTAATAGGCGGATAAGAATAGGTGACCTTCATTCCTGAGGAAATGGTAGGGGGAAAAGGTGTATAGCAAACTCGCGAAGAGTGAAACGACATAAGAGAGATTGAACCTGCGGAAGACGTAAAGAGATGTCAGTGTCGTTAAGGGAAACGTAAGTAAGAAGAAAACATTTAAGACCCAGGCGTGCTCGGGCCGAAGGAGTGACAAACCCTTGATCAAGAGGAATTGAAGATTGTCTATAGCTGGATAGTCGTAGAGCTCCAGCCCTGTAGGCATTCCTATAAAGCTGTTGTGCCAATACCACCCATTCTCAATCATGCCCTTAATAAACACGGCATGCTGGATCCCATCTCCAACGTAGTTAAATGGGACTGTTAGGTCAGCCTTCCACAGCTTCATTACTCCGATTAAGATTAATATGGAAAGGAGAGCTGTCCCGAAGTAAATACTGAGCGTATGGAACCGCTCGTTTGAGACAAAGGCTCTAAGCTGAAATCGCGGCATCTGGTGTGGCTTGCTTATATTTATCTTTTCCAAATCAATATGGGATAACAAGAAGCGGTTTCACGATTCGACAATTACGGATAGATTTCAATATTACAGACTGCTATCGATAGCCGCCGATCGTCACTGCTCGCCTGGTCGTGGTTGCAGGGCTGCCATGTTCGATCGGCGCGGATCTCAAATTCAAAACTCTTTACCGGATCGCTCGGAATTAACGCTTCCGGAACATCTACTTGTAGTTCCAGCCAGCCGTAACGAAATAGTGAAAACGCGCAGAGGAGCAGTCCATTAAGGAAAAGCTGCAGCCCGAGCGGACGGAATTCAAGCTCTGGCATGTGTGTGGTTAGATCGAGCTTTAACCTCGAGAGCGATGCGGTCTCAAATCGGATGCCTGCTCGCATTCCCATCCAGCGCGCCACTGGTGGCAGATAATTCGCAGCATACCAACCTTCATCGAAATCCGCAGCCGAACTTTGGTCGAGGCACCCACCCTCTGAATGGACAATCCCTGTCGTTGTCCGAAACAAATCCCTGCGATCGCGGTGAGCATTGTAGAAGGGGCCAAGTGGTTCCTGCGAAGCTTTCAAAAGCATATACAGGCCGCTCTTAGGCAATCTGATTCCGAGATCTGAGATTTTTCCAAATACATAACCCATCGCCATATCAAAGGCGCGACGCTCGGCAAAAGAAAGACCACGCAGGTAATCCAGAAAATCAGTTTCAAAAGCTACGCCATAGTCATCGGCCTGTTTAAGGAACTCCTGACTGCTTAAACAGAGACTGTAGCGGGGCTCGGATTGCACATGGTTGAAAAAGGACCGAAAGCGGGTGGTATATTCGTCTTCTTCCTCCAAGCCCAGATGCCCGTCAATGCCGACAAAATTGCGCAGCTTTTCTTCGCTCATCGTCTCGTAGTCTTGATGGATGTCACGGTCGAGACATTCGACGCCATGCATCGTTACCCCGCCCGGCCGCAACACGCGTCTGATTTCGGCAAGCGCCCGGTCTTTATCGTCAGAGGCAATATGGCCCATGACGTCGAGGCTGACAACGTAATCGAAGGTTGAATCCGAGAAAGGTAAGGCGGTAAGCCTCGCCACGTAGCCTGCATCGTAGCCGTTGCGGCGTGAAGAAACTAAGAGTTCCGGGGAAAGATCAACGCCCGCGACAGTGACACCTTTTCGTTTGAGCAGCGCGAGCATCCCTTCGCCACACCCCAGATCGAGCACACGTGAACCACGAGGCACGTTGTCATAGATCCACATGGTGCGTGCATACTGTATGTCGAAGCGGTTGATGCTATGGAAATATCGAGCGTCTAGCACTCCTCCAGTAAAGAATCGGTCGCGGTAGAATCCCGCCACATCCTCGATTCCCGCGACCTTATACAAGTCAGATAGTTTAATTGAAGACGCCAATGGTAAGCCTCATGAGAGTAAGAGCCGTGGTTTCACGCCGGCTCTCTCCACCGGTGATCGCTGTTCGCTTAATTTTTGTCGGCCCAGATTTCCTCGATACGACTATTCAGTTCATCAAGGCGCAGTTGGAGGCTTCTCTTGGCCCGGTCCGCAACTACTCCTGTTTCGCTGATTTCAAGTTCCAACTGTTTGAAGCAGGTCCGTTGCTCATCGAGTAGAAGTGCGATGCCCTTCTGCTCTTCAACCTGCATTTCCTTCAGCCTGTCGCCCATGATCTTGGTGAGACGGGTCTCGATCGACTCAAAGCTTGCCTCCAGCTCTGTTAGCCGCGACTCCAGGTTTGCGCTAGATGCCGCATCCACTTTAAGTTCATTTTGAATTGTCGCCAGGTTCTGCTCCAATGCTGAAAACGCCGCCAGCGTTTGATTGAGCGCGTTATTGACTGCGGAATTGAAGTTAACCTGCTCCCATGTGTACCAATGAGTCGCACGCTTTAATTGACGCTTAATCCACAATTCTATGCGTGCCGATAAACCACTGCGATACGTCGTCAAGGGTGGCAGTTGATCGTGGGTGCGGTTTGCCGTGGCCACACTGGACTGGAGACGAGCGACGGTCTTCGAACTATGACCCGCTCCCGAAGAAGGGAAATCTGGCGTGGCGGCGGCACCTGCTCGGGCCCGCTCGCGAATATTCCGCACAAGTTCTTCAACCTTAACTTCAGCCATGGCTTGCGCCCGTTATTTCCGCGACCCCTGGTGCTACTCCTGAATCGAGTCGGCGGGCGGTCACGCTAGCATTCGGATTTATCAATCCTTCTATTAGAATCGGGCTTATAGCTACTGAGAAAGCAAGGCGCAAATACATGCCGCAGGAATAGGTCTTGACAGAGGCTGGGTGGATGAAGGGCCCTATCTCAGCAAATCGCTCGATTTCCGGCAGCAAGACTTCTGTTTCGTTACGCGACAATCCCATTAATGCGGCGTTCATGCCGTACGCTGCCATGGGCCAACTCCAGAGTGCCCGTAATAATCTGTAGCAGGGTGGATTTGCCGCTGCCGTTTGGACCGACGATACCGGTCGTAGTTCCGGCTTCAATCTCAAAACTGATGTCCTTGAGCGCCCAAAACTAGCGGTGATGTTTCACCGACCTCCCGTTTCTTTCGGCAGATCGTTGGGGTTGTCATAAATATAGCGGTATTAAGCGCTGTGATTCATCTTGAAAGGATACAATCAAAAAAAGCGTCAGGCATCACCGATCACAATGAGAAGGAAAACCGCTGAGATCATGCCTATCACGCGGGCGTTCCTCCCTATCTTGATTATTAACTTAGTTGATCGTTACGTGCGGCGCGGAGGCAGTCGGCCGGCTGGTTGCCGTGCCCACCGTGATCACAATTGGAAGATCGCCTCGATCGACTGCTGCAGG
>DATCAX010000036.1:0-4172 GCA_036512375.1 Candidatus Angelobacter sp.
GCAGCTGCTTGCGCTCGATCTTCTGCGCTGTTGGATTCATGATCACCAGCCGCTCAATCACGTTGCGCAGTTCGCGCACATTCCCCGGCCATGAATAGCGGGCCAGCGTCTCAATGGCCTCGTCAGTGATTTCGCGTGAGCGCCGGCTGTAGGCGGCAGAAAACTCTTTCAGGAAATGTTTTGACAGCAGCGGAATATCTTCTTTGCGCTCGCGCAGCGGAGGAACGTAAAACGGAATCACGTTCAGGCGATAAAACAAATCTTCGCGAAAATTGCCCCGGGAAATTTCTTCGTCAAGATCTTTGTTCGTCGCTGCGATCACGCGTACGTCGACTTTTACGGGATCGTCATCTCCCACCGGGGTAAATTTCTGTTCGTCGAGCGTGCGCAGCACCTTGGACTGTGTCTTCAGGCTCATGTCGCCGACTTCATCCAAAAAAAGCGTGCCTTCATTGGCTTTTTCGAACTTGCCTTCCTTGTCGCTCGCGGCTCCTGGCAGCGCGCCTTTACGATGGCCAAAGAGCTCGCTTTCGATCCAGTCTTCCGGAATGGCGGCGCAGTTTACCTCCACAAACAGTTTGTCTTTGCGCAGGCTGTTCGAGTGGATGGCGTGCGCCACTAATTCCTTGCCTGTTCCAGACTCACCATAAATCAGCACGCGCCCATTGGTGGGAGCCATCACGGCAATCTCATGCCGCAGAGCTTTCATGGGAATGCTCTCACCCACGATGATGCTCTTGGCTTGAAATTGCTTTTTGAATTCAGAATTTTCCTGCCGAAGCCGGTGCGCTTCCAGGGCGTTCTTGAGCACGATCAGCGTCTTATCGAGCGAGAGCGGCTTTTCCAGAAAGTCAAATGCCCCGAGCTTTGTCGCGCGGACCGCGGTTTCAATTGTTCCATGGCCGGAGATGATGACTACCTCTGGCGGGTCTTCCAATTGCCTGACTTTTTCCAGCGTCTCCAGTCCGTCAATGCCCGGCAGCCATATATCGAGCAGCACTACTTCGCAGGAGCGCTTCTTCAATTGCTCCAGGCAGGCTTCGCCGCTTTCCGCCAGCAGGACCTTGTAGCCTTCATCTTCCAGGACGCCGCGCAGCGACTCCCGGATATCGCGCTCATCATCCACCACCAGGACGCTATGCACTCTGCGACTCCGATGCCGCCATCTCAGTGGCCAATGGCAGCTCTACCAGGAACTTTGCGCCCGCTGGCTTGTTTTCTTCCACGCGAATGGTACCGCGGTGATCGTCGATAATGCGCCGCACGATTGCCAGCCCCAATCCGGTACCCCGTTTCTTGGTGGAAAAATAAGGCAGAAACAACTTTTCTTTTACCTCGCGATTGATTCCGTGGCCGGTGTCAGCAATCATGATTTCCAGGCCGTCACGGCCCTCCAGAAGTGACGTTGTGATGTGAATCTCGCGCACGTGGGAATCCTGCATGGCTTCCGCGGCGTTGTCGATCAGGTTGGCCAGCGCGCGCTTGATGGCTTCAGGATCGGCCATGGCCAGTGGCAGGTGGCCGTCCAGTTGTTTTTCAACGTGTATCCCGTCCAGCCGGCCATTGAACATTGCCAGAGTGCTTTCCACAATTTCATTAATGTCTGCCGGGCGTGGCTGCGCCGCGGGAAACCGCGCCAGGGTAGAGAATTCGTCGACCAGCGAGCGCACAGCCTGGACAGCCTCTGTGATAGTGGCCGCGCAGCCGCGAATCACTTTCAATGACGCATCGTCAGGAACCAGTCCACGCTCCAGATGCTTCCGGATGCGCTCGGCGGAAAGCGCGATCGGTGTAAGAGGATTCTTGATTTCATGGGCCACGCGCCGCGCCACTTCTCGCCACGCGGCCTCACGTTGCGCCTTCAGCAGTTCGCTATAGTCTTCAAAAACGATCACATATCCCAGCCGCTGTTTGCCGTGGTGCACCGAGGAGACGGTAACGCTTGCATTGAGCTTTTCTTTTTCCATCGGAATTTCAAACTGGGCCGCAGTCACGGACATGCGGTCTGCGCGGCGCAGCAGATGCTCCAGATCGGACGCGGTTTCATCATTGAAAACTTCGCGCAAAGTTGAGCCGATCATCGGGGCGCCCCCGTTGGGCCAGAACATCCGCCCGAAGGCCACATTGCTGTGGGTCACACGCCTCTGCGGATCCAGAGACAGCACGCCGGTGGGAATGTTTTCCAGGATCGTCTCGATATGCCGGCGACGCTGCTCCAATTCCGTATTTGATTCCGTCAGGGCGCGCGCGGACTGATCAATCTTGGTGCGGCTGGATTCCAGTTCCCCGGCCATGTTATTGAACGAAAAAACCAGTTCGCCCAACTCGTCCGCGGCGGAAACCTCAACGCGGTGCCCCAGATGTCCCAGGGATATCTCGCGTGTTGCCACCGCCAGCGCTTCCACCGGACGCGTGACCAGCTTGGCTATAAAAAGCGAAGACCATGTAGCCACAAACAGAACCAGTGCAGTCAGCATCGTCAACAGCAACATGTAAAGGCCGCGGATACGTTTTGCTTCGTGGCTCAATGTCTCATAGTCGTGCTGGTTCTGTTTGATTTGCGCCAGGGTAGAAGAAAAATCACTGGGCAGCGGAAGGCCGACAATGATTGTCCCCGAGCGGCCGGAAGGTGCGGAAGCCAGCAGGTATTCGGTGTTTGAATAGATCCATTTTTGGGGTGGCGCTTTCAAACTCTGCAAGTCAGGCAAGGCCTCCCGCAAGATGGGCCAGGGCCGCGGAGCATTCCAGCTGGCCACAGAATCGCCATCACGGACCGCCAGCGCAAAACCACCCTGCAAAGTGTGCTGATGCCGCCGGAATTCATGCAAGACAGCGCTGTAGCTGGCTGTTTCAAACGAGCGTTGGACCTCCGGAGACTCCGCGATCTCGCGCGCTTCCTGGAAAGCGTTGTCCCCGGCGTAGGCTGAAAGCAGCCCGGCCACGTGCCCTGAATCCTGCTGCAACGCGTTTACCGGACTGGAGAACCATTTATCAATCGAACGGTTCATCAGGCCGTAAGAGAACATGAACATTACGAGCGCCGGCGCGAACGAAAGCACCAGAGCTCCTACTACCATGCGTGTGCGGAAACGGGAACCCAGCACGCCCAGCCGCCGCTCGGCATAAAGCTTGAGCAGATTGCGAAACAGGACAAAGGTGAGTACCACGAGCAGCAGAAAAACCAGGGCTGAGAGCGCCACCAGTCCCAGCGTTTGCCCGGCGGAATCTGGCCGCAACTGCTTCAGGTTGAAGGCCTGCTGGGAGAAAACCACACCGAAAAGCAGAACAATGCCCAGTGCCAGCGGGATCAGCAGGGCGCGCCGCTGCGTTAAGGGAAGCGAACGATTGCTTTGACCCGGTTTCGTCTCGGACACAGTAAAGCTCTCGCGTCTTTAGAGAATCCGCGGGAGTCCTGCGACTCATTATAAGCCGTAAGCGGGGGCTCTAAATGTCCGTAGGCCTATTCAACGGTATCAATCTGTGCGCGCTGCAGCCGGTCAGAGAAATCGATGTAGCAGGATTTCCACTGGGTGTAGAAGTCAATTGCTCCCAGGCCGCCTTCGCGATGTCCGTTGCCTGTCGACTTGGTCCCGCCGAAAGGCAGGTGAACTTCCGCTCCGATGGTCGGCGCATTCACATAAGTAATGCCGGCGTAAATATCGCGCATGGCGCGGAAAGCCTTGTTGACGTCACGCGTGTACACCGACGAGGATAAACCGTAGGTGACACCATTGGCGATCTCAATGGCCTTGTCGAACGAATCAACAGGAATCACGCTGAGCACCGGCCCAAAGATTTCTTCCTGAGCGACGCGCATCTTCTCATTCACGTCAGTGAAGACGGTCGGCTCAAAGAACCATCCATAAGCATGGTCCGTAGTATTCAGGGCCTTGCCGCCGGCTTCCAGTTTGGCTCCTTCATTCTTGCCGATCTGGACGTACTTTTCCGTGGTGGCCACTTGCTGCTCGTTGATCTGTGGACCCATCTCCACGCTTTCATCCTGGCCATTGCCGACCTTGAGCCGCTGAGCGCGATAAATCAGCCGGTCAGCAAACTGCCGGTAAACGCCCTTCTGCACAATCACCCGGCTGGCAGCGGTGCATCGCTGTCCGGTGGTCCCAAATGCGCCCCATAGAACGCCGTCAAGCGCCAGATCGAGATTGGCATCGTCC
>DATCAX010000037.1:0-4325 GCA_036512375.1 Candidatus Angelobacter sp.
GTTCCAGTTTCACTTATTGGAACGTTTGCCTTCTTTCCATTCCTGTCTTTCTCCATCAATACGTTATCGCTCTTCGGACTGGTGCTGGCAATTGGACTGGTTGTGGACGACGCAATCGTGGTGGTGGAGGCGGTGGAACATCACATTGAAGAGGGCATGAATCCGAAAGACGCGACGCTTCAGGCCATGAAAGAAGTGTCCGGCCCGGTCATTGGCATCGCACTCATTCTGTCATCGGTATTTGTGCCGATCGCTTTCATGAGCGGGATACAGGGACGGCTGAATCGACAGTTCGCCGTCACGATTGCGATATCGGTATTAATCTCCGCTTTCAATGCCTTGACTCTTTCGCCCGCTCTTTCCGCCATGCTGCTGCGCCCCAGAAAGAAATCGACTGGGCCGCTGGCGCGCTTCTTTGCTGTCTTTAACCGCTGGTTTGAAAAAGCCACCAGAGGGTACGGAAGCGTGAGCCACAGCCTGATTCGCAAAGTTGCGGTCGGCGTATTGATCCTGGCCGGATTTGTTCTGATGGACGGCGTTGTAGGCCGCAAGCTCCCAACCAGTTTTCTTCCGGACGAAGATTATGGCTTCTTCCTGTTGAATGCGCAGCTTCCGCCGGCAGCTTCTCTGGCGCGGACCGACCAGGTGTGCCAGAAGATTGAAAAGATCCTGGCTAAAACCGACGGCATCCAGTATGTGAGCCGCGTGGCCGGCTTCAGTCTTCTCACGCGGGTGGCATCTTCCTATAACGGCTTCTTTTTTATCGCACTGAAACCGTGGGATGAACGGCGGTCGAACGGACTTGAGGCCAGGCAGATTCTGGACAAGCTCAACAAACAACTGGCCTCCGATGTCCCCGAGGCGAACGCTTTTGGCTTTATGCCGCCCGCGATTCCGGGACTCGGAGCCTCCGGCGGATTTTCTCTCTGGCTCCAGGACCGCAGTGGCGGGTCAGTGGATTATCTTGATCAAAACCTCAAAAAATTTCTGGCTGCCGCGCGCAAGCGGCCGGAGATCAGCGGAGTTAACGCGTCATTTGCTACCAATATTCCCCAGATCTATGCCGATGTGGATCGGGACAAAGTACTGAAACAGAGCGTCGCTGTGGGCGACGTCTACCAGACCATGCAGGCCTTCCTGGGCGGCCTTTTTGTGAATCAGTTCAATCGCTTTGGACGGCAATGGAAAGTCTTTGTTGAAGCCGAGGGAGAAGAACGGGCCCGCCCGGAAGATATTGGCCAATACTATGTGCGAAGCAGCAAAGGCGGAATGGTCCCGCTGTCTGCCGTTGTAACCACACAGGCAACGACCGGGCCCGAGTATACCAACCGCTTCAATCTTTACCGCGCTGCACAGGTGCTCGGCAGCGCCGCGCCGGGCTACAGTTCGGGGCAGGCGATGGACGCGCTGGAACAAGTGGCAAAGGAGACTTTGCCCGCAGACATGGGATACGACTGGGCCGACCTGTCTTACCAGGAGAGAAAAGCTTCTGGCGCCGCCGGACCTATCTTCGCATTGTCGCTGTTGTTGGTATTTCTGATTCTCGCAGCGCTGTATGAAAGCTGGGCACTGCCATTCTCTGTTCTATTGTCGGTTCCAGTAGCGGTCTTCGGAGCATTTATTGGATTGCAGCTACGCCATTTTGATCTGGACGTATACGCACAAATCGGGTTGATCATGTTGATCGGTCTTTCGGCCAAGAATGCCATCTTGATTGTGGAGTTCGCCAAGATTGAGCACGAAAAAGGCAGAGACCTGGTGGAATCTGCAATCGCAGGAGCCAAGCTTCGATTGCGGCCCATTCTCATGACTTCGTTCGCCTTCATTCTGGGTTGCGTGCCTCTCTGGATCGCATCGGGATCGGGCGCGGCTGGCCGGAAGATTCTGGGGACTGTGGTCATCACCGGTATGCTTGCCGCAACCTGTATCGCCATTTTCATCATTCCCATGCTGTTCGTATCGGTGGAGAAGCTGGCAGCGCGTTTGCGCCGCAAGCCGCGCACAACGATAACGACGGCAGCTCATCCATCACCGACGGGGGCCGATGACTAAGACGGAAATGAAAAGAACCGCTGTTTTGACTTTGCTTTCTTTCGCGCTCACCGGCTGTACGGTAGGGCCACGTTACAAGCGCCCTGCCGTGGATGTTCCTGTTGCTCATCGAGGAATTGAACAGGAGGATCCGGGGAAGGCTGATGTAGCATCGCTGGCAGACCAGAAATGGTGGGAGCTTTTTCAGGACCAGCAGCTGCAAGAATTACTGCGCACTGCCCTGAAACAGAACTACGATGTTCGCATTGCAGCAGCGCGCATTCTTGAAGCACAGGCCCAGTTGGGGATTACGCGATCCAATCAGTTTCCACAAGCCACAGCCGGGGCAGCGAGCACGACGCAGCGTGTTCCGGCGTCGTCTCTCTTGCCCGTGGCGTCCAATGGCAGCGCCGGGCAGCTGAGTTTGTCAGCAGTATGGGAACTTGATTTCTGGGGTAAGTTCCGTCGAGCCACTGAAGCGGCGCGAGCCAACCTTCTGGCCAGCGAATGGGCAAAGCAACAGGTCATCAGCACGCTGGTCAGCAACGTGGCCACGGCTTATTTCCAACTGCGCGAACTTGACCTGGAACTGGAGATTTCCCAGAGTACGCTTGGCTCGCGCCAGAGCTCTCTCAAGCTCACTCAGCTGCTGGCGGACCACGGAGCCACCTCAATGCTCGATGTTCGCCAGGCTGAGCAGTTGGTTTATACCGCGGCCGAGCAGGTTCCCGACCTGGAGCGTCGCATTGAACAGCAGGAAAATTTCATCAGTACTCTCCTGGGGCAGAATCCCGGGACGGTAGCGCGAGGATTGAAGCTGACAGAACAGCCGCACATGCCGCGGGTACCCGCCGGTTTGCCATCGGCATTGCTGGAGCGGCGTCCCGATATACGCCAGGCTGAGCAGCAATTGATCGCTTTCAACGCACAGATTGGCGTCGCCAAAGCAGCTTACTTTCCACAAATTGCGCTGACGGGAGACGCCGGTTTTCAAAGTCCGGCACTGACCAGTCTGTTCAGTGGTCCTGCGGGATTCTTTAGTCTGGGCGGTTCACTGGCGCAGCCGCTTTTTACCGGAGGAAGGATCCGCTCAGGCGTAAAGCTGGCGGAAGCGCAGAAAGAAGAGGCAGTATTGTTGTATCGTCAGGCCATTCAACAAGCATTTCGAGACGTGTCTGACTCGCTCGTTGGCTATGAGAAAAACCAGGAGTTCCGGCAGCAGCAGCAGCTCCTAACCAACGCCGCGCAAGATGCTGCGCATCTCTCCGATATTCGCTACAAGGGCGGGGCAGCCAGCTATCTGGAAGTGCTGACAAACCAGACGAATTACTTTTCCGCCCAGCTCAACCTCGCACAGGCCCAATTGAACGAACTGAACGCTTTTGTCCAGGTCTACCGATCACTGGGTGGCGGCTGGCAGAACTAGCCTGGGCAATCGTCAAAATGCCATCAGAAAAGACAGGCATGATCCGGGCCCTGCTGTCACGGCCAGCATGCCTGCTTGCGGGTGATCAACTACTTCTTCGCCAACGGCCGTCCGTCATGCAGGTGATATGGCTCATTTTCATGGGCAACCATCGGATTGCGATAGCGGAAATCGAGAGCCAGCAGCGCGGCACCAGGATCATCTTTATGTTCCGCGTATAAAGCCCCTTCCTGCGCGATCAGCACATCAATGTTGTTCTTATAAAAAGGTGCGCGAAAAGAATTGGCATGTGCCGATTGCCGCCATTGCTGATGGGTATCGGCATGGCATCTAGCGCAATAACTCGCTTTGGGAAACGATTCCGGCGCAAGAAAGGTGTTGCCGGCGGATTGGGCCTGACTGGGGAGAAAAGGGCTGTTGCCGAAGCGATAGTTATATTCCGGGGCTTTACCGCTGTGGGCGGCGTCTTTGTCTTTCCCGGAATTGTTACTTGGGAGGGTATCGTCGAAGCCAGCACCCATCAAGGCAGTCATGGCCAGAGCAATGGCCACCACAGCGATAGCTATTCCAGCGAAGTGGAGTAAGCCTTTGTTGGTTCTGCCCTTGACTTTCAGAACTCTACATATGTAGAGTGTATCCATGCCTGACGATATCCGCATCTCCCCGCAGACTCTGGCCATCCTCTCTGCCCTTCTTTCAACCGCAGCAGATTGGCGCTACGGATACGACTTGAGCCGCGAAACCGGCCTCAAGTCCGGGACGCTTTACCCCATCCTGATGCGCTTGGCCGAACGTGGCTGGCTGGAAACGCGCTGGGAGCATGCCGACGAAAACGGCAAGCCTCGCCACATTTACCGCCTCACTGCCG
>DATCAX010000038.1:0-2415 GCA_036512375.1 Candidatus Angelobacter sp.
CCGTTTTCACTCTATTTGCCCACCAGTACTGGGCCGCCGCAGGCAACGCCCAGCGAACCACAGATTTTGTTTTTCCCAGCCACACCAGCATCTGGTATAACGACCTGAGCGTCTCCGGATATCTCCATGTGATTTACATGAGTCTGGAACTGGCGCTCATCCTTCTGTACCTCCTGATACCCTTGCCTCCGCGCAGGATCCTCTGGATCACTGGGCTGATCACCGCGCACTTGGTGCTCGGCCAGGTGCAGCCAGCGTGGTTTGCCACGCACAAAATCTGGACCGCCGGAACCATGGTTCCCGCCATCACCACAGTCCTGCTGACGTGGCTGACCGGGGTCTTTAAGGTCTGGCTGGAAAAACGACGGGTTCGCTTAGGGCTTTCAACCGCAAGCGGATAAAGCACGCGTGCAATTGAGGGCTTGTTGAATTTTGGGGCGCTTTGGGGAAATGGCAGCTACGGAATTATCTACACATAAACTCAGAGAACGCATACATTCGCTTGGGATTCCGCTAATATCCGTAGGCTGATTCGTCATATGTTCGTCTGATAACAAGCTAAGAAAGCAATTACAGATGGCCAATTGGCAAAGGCGAAAGGATACAACGGGGGATTGGGGCCGAAAAAGCCAATAGAAGAGTATTCCTTACTGGCGTAGGCCCGCGCGCAGCGAAGCGCGCTAAAAAAGGTGTGCTAAAAAAAGCGCAAAGGTAGAGCGCACAATTATTTCACCGGCATCAACGACAGCCGTGGCTCCCGCCCCGGATTTTGCCGGAAATAAATTCCCGCAGGGCAGTATTCTGAATCCTGCCGCGATTTATGCACCACGTGCGGTTCCGGTCCGTTCTCCACATTTTTTCCATGGAGCCTCACAGCTCCCTGACAGTCCTTACAGCGGAATTCGGTTACGCCATCTGCCAGCGCGTCCTTGACGGGCCTGACCACCCATCGCCATTCATTGGCGCCATCCTTTTTGAACAGTTTCTTCACTTCGCACTCGTAGATCTTTACCTCGGCTGCCATCCCCACTCTCCTGACGAACGCGATTATACCGCCCAATCCATGTTCATCCATGGTTGTGTTACCCTCCGCATTCGCTATTGCTTCGCTTGTAAAAATACGCTAAGATAAATCATCCATCACAAAGTGTTACTGTATCCATTTCATTGAGGAGTCACTGATGCCACCAATCGCACTTACAGACAAGGAGCGCGCCATGATGCTGGGAATGGCCACGGCCGCGCTGCAACATGCTTACGCGCCGTATTCCAAGTTTCGCGTCGGGGCCACCGTCATCACCGACGACGGCCACCTCTATACCGGTAGCAACGTGGAAAACGCTTCCTATGGCCTGACTATCTGCGCCGAGCGCGCAGCCATCTTCAACGCCGTCCACCAGGTCCAGGGCAAGCTTAAGCTGAAGGGCATTGCTGTGGTCACGGAAAATGACGTGCCCTGCGCTCCCTGCGGCGCTTGCCGCCAGGTGATTGCGGAATTCGGCGCAAACACGGCTGTCGTTTTTCGCGGCCAGACCGACTACATGGAGATGAACATCGCCGATATGCTCCCGGAAACTTTCCGCCTGACTTGATAGTGAAAAATGTTTACCCACGCGAGACGGGATATTGCCGCACAATTTACCCGTGCGACGGATTCTTCCCTCGAGCGAGACAAGTGTCAGGGCACGATTTTAATCGTGCCGCAAACGGCCCTTTTGTTTTTGGGCTTTAGCCCCTGAAACATGCTAGTCACAGACCTGATTCGTCGCAAGCGCGATGGCGTTGAGCTCCAGCGCAATGAAATCGAGTTTCTGGTCAACGGCTACACCCGTGACCAGATTCCCGATTACCAGATGTCGGCGTGGCTCATGGCCGTGCTCTGGCGCGGCATGACTCGTGCTGAACTGGCCGCCCTGACCGAGACCATGCTCAACTCCGGGCAGGTGCTCGACTTCTCCGAGCTGGGCGCAGCCAAGACAGACAAGCATTCCACCGGCGGCGTGGGCGACAAGACATCCCTGATCATCGCGCCGATTGTCGCCGCAGGTGGCCTCTATGTCCCGATGATCAGCGGCCGCGGTCTGGGCCACACCGGCGGCACGCTGGACAAACTGGAATCCATTCCCGGCTTCAACGTGAATCTTTCAGTGAGCGATTTTCGCCGCGTGCTGGCGCAGTGCGGCGCCGCCCTGATCGGCCAGACCGCCGAGATCGCTCCCGCCGATAAAAAACTTTACGCCCTGCGCGACGTTACCGGCACCGTCGAAAGTCCGTACCTGATTTGCGCTTCGATCATGAGCAAGAAGCTGGCCGAAGGCATTGATGCCCTGGTTCTGGACGTAAAAACCGGCAGCGGCGCGTTCATGAAGTCAGAAAAAGACGCAGTCTTTCTCGCCGAGTTGATGGTTGAGACCG
>DATCAX010000039.1:0-2994 GCA_036512375.1 Candidatus Angelobacter sp.
TGAAGTACGCCACCGGAACAGGTCCGTATAGATCGTCGACTTGTCTGCCAGTGGACATAAAGGGCAGCCCAAGCGAGAGGATGTTATAGGCGCCGGCCTGCACATAAAACTGCGACCATCCGTCGGCCTTTTGAACAAACAGCTGACCATTGCTGAGTGCAGCCTGGCCAGTGCTGTCACCACCTACGTGATTGCCCTGGACCAAGCCAAATCCGCTGAGAACTCCATTCAAACTGAGTTTCCCAAGGGGTCCAGCATCCAAGGCGATAGGCGGGGCCGCTTGCAAGGGCCCTGTAATTGAGGGAGTGCTGAGCGGGCTTGGATTGGTTTGGGAAGGAGCCGCGTTGGGCTGTTGGTTCGAACCGGAACTCTGCGCCGGTGAATTCCCGGATTCTTGTTGTTGGCTGAACGCTGAGACTGAGAGGCAAAAGACCGCTGAGGCGATGATTGAGACTACCGTTCGCAAGAGTGTTTCTCCATGGCCAACACAAAGCTGAAGGGAAATTCGTCAGCACTGGTCAGCCGTCTGCGAAGCTATTGGCTTCGAATTGCGGTGCCGACGCGGGAAGAACCGCTGGTTCGGCAGCGGTGAGTTGGTGCATTCACTGGCGTCAATATCCTGTTCTGGACCTTTTTTTGCGAGACTCACGAAACAGGTTGAAAAGTACAAAGAGCATGACCGCTGTACCGAGAGCAAACAGCACAATAAGAATCCAAAACGCCATCACGTTCGCGTGCGGACTAACTAGCATATCCGCATCCTCGACATCCAACTTAACTGCCTCTGCCTTACCACGACATAAACGACCTATAAGCACTCCGTAACAGGCATTGGGAGTGTCGCTGATTGGGGAGACTTCCTAAAGATACAAGTACTGCGACACGACGCGAGGGGAGCCGCTTCTCAGAACCGCTTACGGCGATCCGCAACGACGATAACGCGGACATCCGTCGCCATCTGCACAATCTGCAAAACAGGATCGGTGCTTCGAAGGTGCTCCCAGGGGCGAATCTTCGGCCGGGCGGCGAGGATTTGCGTGATCTGGTTGTGGTGAGCGAAATCCAGAATCCGTTCCGCAACGTCATCGCCCTCAAGCACGCGCGTCTCAATGTGGAGATTGCGAGCAAAATTCAAGTGCTTTTCAATGGCGTCAGGGACTCTCTTCGAATCAGCAGTCCTCTTACGATCGGAGACCCAAACAGCAAAGCAATCCGCTTCGAGGTAATCAGCCATTCGGCGACCTCGCCTGATCAACATTGCCGTTGAGGGGTTCGATGTGAGGAAGATCAGAATTCGGTCGCGACGCGGCTGAGATGAGTTTGCCGGACGCTTCTCACTGCGCTCAGCGGCCGAATCAACAGCATCCCGCAACTCCAATTCGTGTGCGGTCTGCCTAAGCGCAAGTTCCCGAAGAGCAGCGAGGGTAGACTCTTTGAAAAAGTGTTCGAGTGCCCGCTGCGCCTTCTCAGGAGTGTAGATCACGCCGCGCTTGAGCCGATTCATCAATGCACCAGTAGTGGCATCCACCATGATTACTTCCGCGGCGCTCTTGATGAACCAGTCAGGAACCGTTTCGCGCACTCGTATCCCGGTGATACGGAAGATATGGTCATTCAGGCTCTCAAGGTGCTGGATGTTCATGTTTGTCATCACATCAATTCCAGCGTCCAAGAACACCTGAACGTCTTCCCACCGCTTGGCACGCGCCGAGCCGGGAACATTGGTGTGTGCCAGTTCATCTACAACACAAATTGCCGGCTTCCGTCTCAAAATAGCGTCCGTGTCCATCTCTTGAAATACGGCGCCGCCATGGGTACTGGACCGAGTCGGAACCATCTCCAAACCGGCGGTCCTTGCCATGGTGTCTTTGCGGCCATGGGGCTCAAAATAGCCTATTACGATGTCCTTTCCCTGTCGGCTGATTTGCTGTGCATCCTCGAGCATTCGATAGGTCTTGCCGACACCTGCCGCGTACCCGAGGTACAGATGGAGCCTTCCGTGCCGGGCGCGAGGTAACTCTCGAGCACCACTATCAGCGGTTGGGATAAACGATGACATCGATTCCCTCCGCAGCCCGAATGAGACGGACCGCCAGATTCCCACGCATGCGCGTCCAGAAATCGGGCGGCGTGGAACTGCGTCCCACAAAAATCTGGGTGATTCCCCGTTGCACTGCAAATTCGAGAATGGCTGAAGCTGGGTCACTGTCGGTCAGGGTGAGAATCTCGGCGCCGAGTTCGCGCGCGTACTGCAGATTTATCTCGAGCAGTTCCTGTTTGTTCAGATCGGGCGAGTCTGTAATAGGGACGACGAAGAATTCACCTTGAAACCGATCCGCATTACGGCGTCCACTCTCGAGCATTTCGGTGGCGTCCGAATTTGCAGTGACACAGACCAAGATTCGTTCTTGAACACCCCACGTCTGTTCCGTGCCCTGCGATCGCAAATAGCCCTCGAGTTGTCGGTCGACGACCAGGGCGGCGATCAGCAATGCGAGTTCTCGCAGTCGCGACAACTTATGCTTTTCAGCGAGCCGAGCGGAATTGTCCTCAATTCCGCCCAACACACTCTCTTCGGAAGGAGCGTCAACGACCGTGATTTCGTCAGCGCTATTCATGAGAAACCTGCGCGGAATAATGTACGCTGCCCGGTTCCCCGTGATCCGTTCAACCTCATCCTGGAGGTTTTCTAGATATTGAATATTTACTGTAGTCAGAACAGAAATGCCCGCATTGAGAAGTTGTTCAACATCTTGCCACCGGTGGGGGTTCTTGCATTCGGGAGGATTATCGTAGGCGAGTCCGTCAATTAGGACGACTTCCGGACGACGTTCGATAACTTTGTGCAAATCGATCGCCTCTCCACAGTCGCTCACGATGGTGGGAATGACTTCCAACTGCTCAACGATTGACCGAACGTCTGGCGGGTAATCCGGCTGCAAAGCACACACGATCACGTCTTCGCCGCGTTCGTGCCTTCGGCGACCTTCATCG
>DATCAX010000040.1:0-4941 GCA_036512375.1 Candidatus Angelobacter sp.
CGAAATTGAAAGGAACAGTGGCGCTTACTATCGGCTGCTGAGCGTGGGCAGCGGTGGCCATAAGTAGTACGACCAAGGCTGCGAGGATAGAACGTAGGTTTTTCATAGAACCTCCTTCGAATCGAAAAGCGTTGAGCGACGGAGAAGAATAGCCAATTCTTTTTGCGGGCCAATCTCGTTCCGAGTAGCTCTACCTTCTCACGCTGTGGATTGAGAGCATTACTCATGCCACGGTGAGTGGCGGAATCCGGGCTCGGGTTCAACCGTCGAATATTTGCTTCGCTCTCAAGGGGTTGGGTGTAATGATTTCTTGCGATTGCTTGACCGGTGCCCATTCTGGGGCAGGATGTTCACAAGCCAATTGCAATCCGATTGGCACACTTGAAGTCGCTTTTTTGGCCGACTTTAGATCTGTGTCGGGGGCCAAAATGAAGCATCGGGAGTCTGGGATCGTGCCAAACTTAAGACTTGGGAGGGGTTAACTGAACCTGTGCATTGGCGGTGTTTCAGTGGTTTTGCTTTCTGGTGTTCCTCGCCAATCAGATAGGCGTTCTATCTGATCGGATAGTCTGTTGGTAGAGCCAGCCAGTCCTCCCGTAACTTACGGGTGTGCCACCCGTGGTGGCGAATCTGCTTGAACTTCGCGGGCAAATTCGCATCATAGTTTGGATATGAATAACCGTTCGGTGCCGACCGCGACTGTGCTTCCGCATGTTGTATACCGCGACGTGTCGAAGGCCTGTGACTGGCTCACGCGGGTATTCGGATTTGCCGAGCACTACCGGCATGGCGACCCGGTAAGCGGAGTGCAGATGTATTTGGGCGGCGCGTACATCATGCTGACTAGACCTCGTGACGGGACGCGGGAAAGTCCCGCGGAGCTGGGATATGGAACGCAGATGCTCACGATTATCGTTTCGGACGTCGATGCTCATTACGAGAGAGCGAAACGAGAGGGCGCAAAGGTGTGGGAGGAGCTTCACGAGACTAGCTATGGAGAAAGGCAGTACGGCGTCTATGACCTCGATGGTCACCAGTGGTTATTTTCGCAGCATGCTCACGATGTAAGTCCGGACGCATGGGGAGCAACGATCGTGTCAGCGCGACGTTGACGACAAGATAGAGGAAACGTCCCGTCTGGAACGTGTGAAGAAATTGATATTTGAAGCGAAAACGGCCGAGTGTAGCGGCAAGGGTGCAAGGATTTGCGGCGATTCTTTCTCCGGTATTCATCCCGTTCTAACCGCTGCAGCATCTTCGCTGGGCTCACGCGAGGGTTGCGGCCCGCGCTTGCAGCGCGCGCTGCAGGCCGAACCAGCGCATTAGGTTGTAAGTCAGGCACGCCCAAGTAGCCTCCATCGTAGCTTTCAATCGACCTCGACAGCGGAATTGTCGCAGGCCGCAGCGTTCCTTAATCCAGGCATGGGCGAATTCCGCGACTTGGGATCGTTGCGCATAGATTTTTTGGGCTTCTTCTGTCTTCATCTTGGTTTTGAAGGCTGTTGTCGCGGGCGGCTCTGCGATGCGTGTGATCGAGCGCCTCCATGCTGGTCGCGCTCCTGGCGGCGCGCATTGCTCCCGCAGCGCGCAATCGCAGCAAGCCTCTTTCGGCGCACGATACACGTGGGTGCGTACACCGTGCCCGCGATTCAAAATCGCGCCAGGGCGGAGTGCTTCTCCCGCAGGGCAGCGAAAAACATCTTGCTGGGCATCGTACGGAAAAGCGCTGCTCACAAACGCGGCGCTGCGACCGAGGGCATCGCGTTCCGTCGCTTTCCAGCTGTTTTGCCAGGAACCGTAAAAATCCACGCCACGCGCGGCGGCCGCCTGCACTGACGCATGATTGGTGTAATCGCCATCGGCGATCAGTTCACGCGGTTGCCGCCCTAAGCGCTGCTCGCAGCGCTGCAGCGCAGGTTCCAGTTGCCGGTAGTCAACGGCGTCGGTGGTAGCTTCCACGTTTACAACAAGTCCGTGGTAGTGTCGGTCACCAGTTGTACGTTGTAGCTGGGCACCGTTCCACCGTCACCGTTACGCATCACATGGGCCTCTGGATCGGTGCAGGAGGCACGCGCCGAAAATGTTTTGCGGTCGTGGATTTTTTCGCGCTGCAGGCGCTCGACTTCGCGGCAGGCCGCTTCCAGCCGGCTGGCACGTTGTCGCGCGGCACGCCGCCGGGCCCCGGCCTGACGCGCAGGCAACTTCTCCTCGTCCGCGGCTTGCGCGTTCAGCACGCGCACCTGCTCGCGCGCGAAGGCCAGATGTGCGGCGATCTTTTCCTGGCGGCGAAAACTGTTCCCGCCGGCATTGGCTTTAATCTTGGTGCCGTCCAGCGTGACGCGTTCCAGCGTGATCAGGCCCTCGGCACTCAACATGCCTAGCACTTGCGTGAATAGATCGTTGAGCGCGAGCTGGTTGTCAGAGCGGAAGCCCGACAGCGTGCGATGACTGACCGGCTGCAAACCACACAGCCACTGGCAGCCCGGCTCATACTCGCACTGCCGCGCCAGTTCGCGCGCCGAACTGATCCCGCGGCTGTAGGCGTACAACCACAAACTGATCAACAATTGCGGGTCGGTGTGCTCGCGACCGGCGCTACCTTCCACTGCCGCAATTTGCGCATGATACAAGCGCAAATCCAGTCGCCCCATCAGCTCCCAAATGGCGCGCACACTATGCGCGTCATCTACCAGCTTCTCCACGTCCATGGTGCGCAAGAGCAGTTGTCGGCGATCAATCGCTACCAGTCGAGGAACAGCGGGCTCGTCGTTGATCATGCCCGCAGTTTACACATTGCAGCTTCTCAGCTGAAGAGTTCAATTTCTTCACACGTTCCTGTGCCTGCGTTCTAAGGGTGCGCCGCCAGAGTGTTCTATACCGGATAGCTCTATTCACCGATCAGTGACATGCCTTGATATGTTGAAAGCACAGGAAGCCCCCACGAAGGCAATTGCGGAATTAAGTGTGGAAATGAACAAGCCGCGAATTGCGGCATCGGTCGCGCTCACCGGATACGCCTGCAGTCCATGCGGCTCTCAGTTCCCAGAGTCCCAGCCACCTAAAGGTCGCACCGCCGTTGAATCGCGACGGCTAGCAAAAGCCCACACAGCGAGAGAGTTCGCGCTGCACGTTTGCGCTGAACGAGGCTGGCCGCCTGTCAGGCGTAAGGCTTAAGTCGAACGTCGGACACTCACTGATCGTGCAATACAACATTCAACAGTGAACTGTGTACTTGCAGCCCGCCGTTGTAGTGGATGAATCCCAGCTTCCTGAATTTGTTCATGAAGAAATTCACGCGGCTCCGGGTTGTCCCCACCAGTTCGGCCAATGTCTCCTGCGATATTTTGGCCACTATCGTTTCAGGCTCGCCTTCTTTTCCGTAACGCGCAAGTATCAGAAGTGCGCGAGCCAGCCGCTTTTCACTCGAATTGAACAACTGGTCAACCAAGTCGGCCTCAGTCTTTAGGTTGCGCTCCAACATGTAATTAATGAACTTTCCGGCAAACTCTGGCTCGTCGTGAAGTACGCGCATCATTTCTTTCTTTTCAATGCTCATCGCATTCAATGTCGCGATTGCCGTCGCCGTGGCCATGCGTACCGGGTTTCCGATAATGCAGCCTTCACCCAGAAAATCACCCGGTCCCACAATCGCCAGAACCGCTTCCTTGCCCTGTGGATTCACAATCGTCAGCTTGGCATTTCCTGATTGAATGTATAGAACGTCATCGCAGGGGTCGTCCTGCGAAAAGATGACCTGTCCTTTTTTGAACTTCGCGATACTTCGCAATGTCCCAGCGGACGAAAGAAATTCCTGAATATCGAAGGCATCTCTTTTCTTGGGTTTTTTGGCCACGGTATTGATTTCCCGACTGATGTTGCCACAAATAGTAGCGGGGGTAAATCGCCGTCTTGGCCCGATGCGGTGCAAAGCACAGGGACTGGCAGGCGCTTTAGCGGCCTGCCATATGGCAGCTTCGGTCCAGCGCTGCCCCAGAAAGCCCGACGTGAGGATTAGGCTGCGTCTAACCTTTCTTCTATTGACGGGCTAGCCGGCCGTTTTGAGGCTTTCCTGAAGGAGTTCACGGTTTTCGGAATGGCCACACTCGGGCAAAACTGCTTTATCGCGGGAATCAGGTCTGAATAAAGGTTCATTTTGTCCAAGAGCACGTGTGCGCCAAAGCTTTTTGCCAAAGTCTTTGTGTCAGCGTCGTACCAAAGCGATATAGCTACAATGCATTTAGTGTGTAAAAGGATTTGAGATTTTACCAACTTGGGCGTGTATTGGCGCTCATCTGGCATGTGCGGATCCATCAGCAAAACATCGGGCTTCAAAGCCGCAGTTAGCGCAATAGTTTCAGCGAAACTAGTGGCTGTACCGATCACTTCAATACCGAGTTCGTTTTTGAGCAACTGCCTGATGGCCGAACGCATGACATCGCTGCCATCTACTAACAGCACTTTTACTGACATCACTACCTCCGGGCTAACGGAAAGTGACGTGAGTTCGATAGGCCTATTGGGTGGGCGAGGGTTTGAACAGATTGGTCGACGGCAATGGTGTCACCAATCTAGTTTGAGAGATGTGCAATTGCGAACAGTTCGGGAGTCCAGGGGTATGGTCCAGTCCGCTAATCGGATGTTGATCGAAACCACTCCATTAACGAAGAAACGGTGCGGAAAGTCTTCGAGTTGAGTTTCGCTGGAAATGTCTGCCAAAATACGGTTGCGCTGTCAGTCAAACTGTCGATGCATAAACGTTTGTGGACCTCTGTGCCCTGATCAGGCGTCGCCTTCCTGAACCACACTGCACTCCCTCCGTCAAACTCATTGGCTTCAGCGTAGCCATTGTCGCGAGCTGTCGATTGAAACTCTTGAAGTTTATTCATCGTCTTGGGCGATCCTTGTCAGTGAGTAGCGCCTCGCTGAATGCCCTTGGGCATG
>DATCAX010000041.1:0-3521 GCA_036512375.1 Candidatus Angelobacter sp.
TACCAGCTTAAAACAATTTGCCATGGCCGCAGTCCGCAAGCAGATTGCAGTGGAAGAAATTCAGCGCGAGGTGGAAGCCCAGATTCGCCAGATCCAATCGCGCGGAATCACACTCACTCACGTTGACAGCCATAAGCACACGCATATGTTCCCGCATGTTCTGCGTCCCGTGCTGCGCGCGGCAAGAGCATGCGGCATTTGCGCGGTAAGAAATCCGTTCGAACCGCTACGTAGCTGGCCGGGCAGTATGGTGCTTGGAACTCCCGGGCTTTGGTTGCGCTCCGCCGGAGTAATGGCATTTCAGATGTTTGCTTCGGCGTTTCGCCGCGCGCTCAATGAAGAAGGAATGGTTTCGACCGACGGTACCGTGGGAATTGCAGTTACCGGCTTACTCGATCAACAAAAGCTCTTGCGGATACTGGAAGCCCTGCCTGAGGGGACGTGGGAATTGGTCTGCCATCCCGGATACTCGGACGCTGATTTGCAGGCAGCCGGAACGCGCCTCACCCAATCGAGAGAGATTGAACTTTCAGCCCTGACTTCAGCAGATACAAAAAAGGCCCTTGCTCGTCATCAGATAGAGCTGATCTCTTATGCTGATCTTTAATCTTTGACTTGTGCAATCGGATTATTGTGCTATCGACCAACTGGGCGCACGAGATATTGCAATACGTGAGCTGAAAAATAAGAGTATCGTAAAGAGCCTAATAGCTACGGAATAGAAAACTCAACTGTAGAACCGAAGGCTCCGGTCTTCGCGAGCATCCAAGGTTCCTGCCGCCAGCTCTTGGCACAAAACAAGCCGTACGCTGGCACACGTCAACCTCTAAATATAGGAGACGTTTTATGAATACAATCACGACTAAAGACGGAACGCAGATTTACTACAAGGATTGGGGCAAAGGGCAGCCAGTGGTCTTCAGCCATGGTTGGCCTTTAAGCGCGGACGCATTTGAAGACCAGATGGTTTTTCTTGCTTCCCGCGGTTATCGCTGCATTGCGCATGATCGCCGAGGCCATGGCCGGTCAAGCCAGCCCTGGAGCGGCAATGAAATGGACACATACGCCGACGATCTGGCAGCGCTGGTCGAGAAACTCGACCTGAAAAATGCCATCCACGTCGGTCATTCTACCGGCGGCGGTGAAGTTGCCCGCTATATTGGGCGACATGGCACCAAGCGCGTGGCAAAAGCCGTGCTTATCAGCGCAGTCCCGCCACTGATGCTCAAAACGCCGGCCAACCCTGCAGGGCTGCCGATTGATGCTTTCAACCAGATTCGGGCCGCCGTTTTTGCTGACCGCTCACAATTCTTCAAGGACCTGAGTGCCGCGTTCTACGGCGCGAACAGGTCTGGAGCAAAAGTTTCGCAAGGTTTGCGGGATTCTTTCTGGCTGCAAGGGATGTTGTGCGGATTCCCGGCAGCCCACGAGTGCATTAAGGCGTTTTCAGAAACGGACTTCACGGAAGACCTCAAGAAGTTCGATGTGCCGACACTCATCATCCATGGCGACGACGATCAGATTGTGCCAATCGGTGCTGCGGCCATGCTTTCATCGAAAATCGTGAAAGGCGCAACCTTAAAAATTTATCCCGGAGCGCCGCACGGCCTCTGCTCTACTCTTAAAGATCGTGTTAATCAGGAACTGCTCGAATTCCTTGGACAGGTGCAGCAGACCTCTCAAGTAGCCTGATTCAAGGCGCCATGGCAGCGCATCATATTTAACCAGCTGCCCTGGCGCTTCATCATCATCTTCTTTTCCAGAAAACCCTCTCGTTTTGTACGATGCCAAGGAAACGCTTCGATGAGAGTTTCGCAAATCCACTGAGTCTGCTGGACGAACTGCGACCTCATATAGGTTTAGCTTTTTGAAATTGGACGTGAGTGGATAGGGCGATAATTTATCCGGGTCCGGGTGCCAATCCTTGCGGGGAATACCATCTTTCGAAGAATCTACGGCTTTCGCGACGGCTTTTTTCCTTCGCCGCCGTCGGTCCCGACAGAATCACGTCCGCAAGTTCCAGGAATCGAGAATTGCGTGTGCTTTGGCCCTCTCCATAACCCTCATGGTGCCCGTCACGACGGGGGCTCGCCGTTAAGCGGATCCACATGCCAGAATTGTGTGCTTTGGCGGCCATATGGTTATTGAAACATACCGGCGTCCAAAGTCTCTGCTCAAAAGTGAACACTTCCATGGAAAGCTCGAAATCTATTCGGCTTGTTCCTCTCTGCAAGGTTTAGGCCCGAGTGACGATCACGCTAGAGGTGCTTCTGGCGACCTCTCCTGGTGCATACGCATTAACGGGCGCAATAGCCGGGTCGTGGGCGTCGAAAAATCCGTAAGGGCTCCTGGCGATGTCAAAAGGCTGACAGTTGCCGCCCGTCGTCTAACCAGCAGCCAACTCCAGATACAATTTAGTAGTCCTATTCAGTTCACAACCGCATGCAAGATTGGTACAAAGACGCAATCATTTACGAGGTCCATGTCAGGGCATTTTTTGATAGCGTGACTGACGGGATCGGTGACTTTGGCGGATTAACCCAGAAATTGCCGTATCTGGAAGACCTTGGCGTCACCGCCATCTGGCTTCTGCCATTCAGTCCTTCACCCTTGAAAGACGATGGGTATGACACCTCTGACTATACGGATGTTCACCCTTCGTATGGATCTTTAAAGGACTTTCAGCGTTTCATGCGAGAGGCGAAACGGCGTGGCCTGAAAGTAATTACTGAACTGGTGCTCAATCACACCTCTGACCAGCATCTGTGGTTTCAACGGTCGCGCCGGGCGGCGCCGGGCAGCCGCTGGCGGGATTTTTACGTGTGGAGCGATACGCCGGACAAATATCGCGACGCGCGCATCATTTTTAAGGACTTTGAAACCTCGAACTGGACATGGGACCCGATTGCCAAGGCGTATTATTGGCACCGCTTTTACTCGCACCAACCGGACCTTAACTGGGAAAATCCAGAGGTGCGCAAAGCAATGTTCGCCGCCATGGATTTCTGGTTTGACCTTGGGGTAGACGGCTTGCGGCTAGACGCCGTGCCGTACCTGTTTGAGCGCGAAGGCACGAACTGTGAGAACCTGCCGGAAACTCATGCCGCCTTAAAAGATCTGCGCAAACACGTGGACGAAAAATATGAAGGCCGCATGTTGCTGGCGGAGGCCAACCAGTGGCCTGAAGACGCTGTGGCTTATTTTGGAAAGGGCGATGAGTGCCACATGGCCTTTCATTTCCCCATCATGCCCCGTCTGTTCATGGGCCTGCGCATGGAGGACCGCCACCCCATCACGGAAATCCTCCGCATCACGCCGTCAATTCCAGACAATTGCCAGTGGGCTATGTTCCTGCGCAACCACGACGAGCTTACGCTGGAGATGGTGACCGACGAAGAACGCGATTACATGTACCGCACCTACGCCCATGACCGCGGGATGCGTATCAACCTGGGCATTCGCAGGCGTCTTGCGCCATTGCTGGAAAATGACCGCCGCCGTATCGAATTGATGAACGCGCT
>DATCAX010000042.1:0-2809 GCA_036512375.1 Candidatus Angelobacter sp.
AATTCATGCGCCATGCGCAACTGTGCGGCCAGGCGCGCCATGTCACCATGGCTCCATGCATCGAGCAGGGCAGGGTCAGCAGCAAGTGACTCAAGCGAGGCCTTCGCATCCGTCATTCGCTCTTCAATCACGATGCCGGCAAGATCGGCCGCAGGACCAGTCTGCTGCAAAAGGCTTTTGGTACTGGTGGAGCGCAGGAGTCGGTCTGCGGCGTAGAGGAAAAGAGGAAGTGGCAGCACGGTGCAAACAATCAAAGTGCTGTACAAGCGCCAGCGCTTCAGGATTAGCGCTCTTTTCGGACGATTCAAATTGGCTGGGCTCTTCACATCAGTCTTGCGCAAACACCAGGAGAGAACCGTTGGTTGGTGATCACGATGGTATCAGGGCTTCAAGTCCGCAAAACTTATTTCGTTCTTAGATTTCCAGTTTCGAAAAAATAAGACTTCACTAAAACTTGAATGGGATACTAAGAGAAGCCATACAGAAGAAATGCCACTTAATGCTGGCTAGACGATGGGTTCGTAATACCGCTCCCCGGCGCAGCCCCGGCAGACGGTCTTGGCGCCAAGTTTGACCTCGCGGCGAAAATTGATGCCTTCACCGCATTGAGCGCAAACAATACGTTCCCCCTTGTAGCCAGGAAATTCTTCGGGTGGCAGTTCCACGTGGACTGATTGCGCCTGAAACAACTGCTCGTCTGGAATCTCTCGATAGGCCAGCATCTGCTGCTGGTTCTTGTTTTCGATTTCCGGGTGCATGCTCTTGGCCAGGGCTTTAGAAGACTCACGGGCGGCCACGCGCACGGCCTTGCCGGTTTCCACATCAACGAAGGTGGCGGCGACTTTGCCCCAGTCACGAAACTTGAGCGCGCGTTTGCCCAGGCGGCAGCCGGTCACGACCATGACGGCGTCGGTGGCGCAACGGTCGATCTCCACAAAGGTGACAATGCGCTTGCGATCTTTGCCCTGGGGCTCAACCAGGCCAAGCTTTGTCAGTCCAAACATGGCCATGCGAACGCCCAGAACCTGTCCGGCGCAAAGATGGCCGTGGGCCACGGCGGCATCGTCAAGATATTCCTGGAGCGTCTTCATTGAGGGCCCTCTTCTTCTGCTGTGTCAGCCTGGGGATCGGCACTATGAGCGTGGACCACAAAACTGGTCTTCTCACCTGCGATAGCGAATGTCACACGGCTGGGAGAGCGGTCCCACGTTGGAGCGGTACAGGCCGGGCCGGGATATTCCTTCCTCATGACAGGTTTGCGCTTGCCCAATTGTGAAACGACCATATAGGTTTTGGATCCGTCGTCGGAAGCGCCGCAATATGCGGCGTAGTCACGATACCAGCTTACTTCTGAAGCATCGCCATCGAAAGCAGGCAGATTAAGCTGTGCCACATGACCGGTCTGCCGGTCAACGCTGATCCATCCGTCCAGCCGCCAAACCCACTGCTGCGGCTTCTTTTCTTCTGGAAGGGCATCATTGATGCGGTAGGCACGGCGGACCACAAACAGCCTGTCAGTAACTTCGTGCAGAGAGCCCGTGGTGTACTCGCGGGTTCGGCCGTCGATGATCAACTCCCGGACTTTCATCGGCTGCTTTTCACCCGAATCTGAACGGACTTCCACGGAACGCCACTGGCCCAGACTGACAGTATGCGCGCGGGGAGCAGCAAAGGTGCTGCCGATCAGGAACATAAAACTGATGCATATGCATAGCGGGCGCATGTCGTGGGCCAATTATATGACTTCACGGCAGGAGAGCAGAAGCTCCGGATGAATGTTCTGGGGCGGGAGATGTTAGTTAAAAGATTAATAAAGCTAATTTCATCGTTGGGATTGTAAATACGAAACGCAGAAGGGCCTTATGAAGGGCGATCCAGCTGCCGCGCCACCTAACGATAAGCGTTGCCACATTTTGACACTTTCATTTTGAAACGATACGCACTAAAATTGAGACTCCCCCCAATCTAAACATTTGCGGGCGCGCCCAATATACTGAAGGCCGAGGGCGGCTACTGGGGTATTTGTGCTTTTTGACGACGACTCACAAGATAAAAGGGTTCGAGAGTTGCTCGATACAACCCTCAACCCAAGTCTACCTTCTCAATTAGCAATGGCACCCATATCGGAGAGGGCAAGGGAGGAGTATGGCCGCTTCAAACAGCGAGCGCCAAGGATTCTGGTTGTCGATGACAAACTAGATACGCTGTTACTCCTTCGTGAACTCCTATCTTCCCGCGGTTACGACATCATTACAGCAACAGAGGCAGAAGAAGCCAAGCAGATGGTCCACACGGAACGGCCGGAACTTGTTCTTCTGGACGTGGTCATGCCGGGCAAATCGGGCTATGACCTTTGCCGTGAGCTGAAAGAAGATCCGTACACTCGCCTTATCCCCGTGGTGATGATTACAGGCCTCTCTGATCGCGATGACCGCGTGCGCGGCATTGAGGCCGGCGCCGACGATTTCCTGAGCAAGCCGCTGTATCCGGAGGAGTTGTTTGCCCGGGTGAAGTCACTGCTGAAGCTCAAAGAGTTTACTGACGAACTGGAAAACGCCGAGGCGGTGCTGGTGGCGCTGGCGCTGGGAATTGAATCGCGCGATCCATATACGGGCAACCACTGCGAGCGGCTGGCCCATTACGCCGCCGACCTGGGACACCATATTGGCCTGGACGGGGACAGCATCATCGCGCTGAAGCGCGGCGGCTATCTGCATGACCTGGGCAAGGTTTCCATTCCGGATGACATTCTCAAGAAAGGCTCACGCCTGACCGCCGAGGAATGGGACATCATGAAGCAGCACCCGGT
>DATCAX010000043.1:0-2243 GCA_036512375.1 Candidatus Angelobacter sp.
TTCAGCTTTATGTCGGGAGAATATTTCGCTGCACGCGAGCCGCAGCATGGCGTTTTCAGCCATATTTGACTCACCCTGTTCAAGGGGCCGGCGGCCCCTGCCAACCAGGTTCACGACTTTCATCCTCCGATTTCTCCAGCCGGGCTTTACTGGGTTGCTCCTGTGCCTGACGGTAACCTCACCATCGGCCCTGATGGGAATATTGCGACGCTGGAAATGAAGAACGTCTCGATCATTGACCAGCCGACGTGGCCCTCGATGACGGCGGAAACACATCCCGCTTTTCTCGATTTCAAGCTGGTCTGGAAGGCGGGCGCGAACGCCGTGAAATATGAAAATCCTGCACAGCAGTTTCGCTTTACCGGTTTCGAAGCAAGCGCGCAACTGGAAGCGTCTGTCCGCGTACCCTCCATCGATTTTTCCTGGAAGTCCGACCCTCTGGAAACTTCGAAGGCGGATTTCGCTGTGATGGGCGAAGAAGTGAATGGGCGCTACTACTCAGCCTGAACCCTGGCTGGCAGGAAGGGAACCACTGCATTTGTGGTTCCTGTATTTTTGTTGGATCAGAGTTGAAGAGCAGCCGGAGTTTGCCGGCACGTGCACTTATACTGTTGGCGGAACTAACCTGCCAGGCAAAATGCCACAATCGTGTTTCCGCGTTTGCCCGTTAGTTTTTCTGTTTGCGCAATCAGTTTTTCTTCCAGATTGTCCGGATCGGGCGCCATCTCGCAATCGGCGATCTGTGGGTCTGTTGCGCCGTGATAGCACAACTCGCAGACAGCCAGCGCGTCTTCCGCGCCGGAGCGCACGGGCGGACCAAACGTGCGGCACGTCATCGGCCGCGCGTTATATAAATCACAAGCCCCAGTGGCCGGATCGAGCGCGGGACAGGGCTCTTCATCGGCGAATTCCGCGAAGGCGGCCTGAGCATCTTCATCTTCACCCAGAATGCCGGTCTTTGCGTTGCCAGGAAAAGTGGGCGAGAGCTGCTTTACCGCCTGCTGCGCACGTGCGCGGACTCGCGCTGCACGCTTCGGATCGCTCGACGTAAGATCTTTCAGACCTTTTTGCAGTCGTACTGCATCCAGTTGACTGATGGCAAACGGTCCAAAGCAGCACTGCGTGCATCCTTTGCGGCACACCAGCCACTCACCGCTTTTGCGCGTAGTTTCAGCCAGTGCGGCATCCACAATCTGGATAAGCTTCTGGTCGGCGGCCGGCAGGGAAGTACGCACCGTTCAAGCATACCCCATAAAAAATAAGGGCGAAGCTTGGATGCTCCGCCCTCTTGTCATCGTTCCGTTGCTGCTATTTCTTTTGTTCCGCCTGTTTCTCTTCTGCAGTCTGTTTGCCCTTGCGCAGCATTGAGAGCTTCTCAATGTTCACGGAATGTTCGCCCTCATTCAGCTTGGCTTTGATCTTCACGTGATGACCCTCATGGCCCTTCACGGCATCCATGTTGGAAATGTTCCAGGCCTGTTTATCTTTGTCATTGATAAACATGGTTTTGCCGTCCTGGTCCTTGACCCAGCCGGTCAGGCTCACGGACTTGCCTTTTTCTGCGGCCTTGGCTTCTTTTTTCTCGGCCTTGGCTACTTTCTTATCACCGGCAGCTGGACTGGCCGCAGGTTCCTGCGCTGCCAGACTCAGTGAAGCTGTGATCACTAGTGCAAACAACAATGTAAGTAAGCGTTTCATCGGTTCTCCTTGCGTCGGCTTTTGCCTTCTACCAGCGTGAGATGCCGCCGCTGCCGCGAAGGAGGGCTCCATAGCTATAAAAACAAATAACTTAGCGCAACACCGGATTGGCTGAAATGTTGCGGTCAGGCTTTCATTTTTTCCGCAAACTTCTGCTCGAACTTTTTGACCTTCGGCAACACCACAAACTGGCAGTAAGGCTGGTTGCCGTTATTGGTGAAATATTCCTGGTGATAATCTTCAGCCACAAAGAATTTTGCCGCCGGCTCTAGTGATGTGACGATCGGATTCGGCCAGGTTTTCGCCGCGTTCAGTTCGTCAATCACTTTTTTCGACTCGCGATACTGTTCATCTGTCGAATAAAAAATTGCCGAGCGATATTGCGTGCCCATGTCATTGCCCTGGCGGTTTGGCGTGGTGGGATCGTGGATGGAGAAAAACACGTCCAGAATTTCGCGGTAGGTTACGACCGCGGAATCAAACGTAACCCGCACCACCTCCACGTGCCCGGTGTCGCCGTTGCAGACTTGTCGGTACGTCGGCAT
>DATCAX010000044.1:0-9977 GCA_036512375.1 Candidatus Angelobacter sp.
CAACCTGGCAGAACAACACCTCACGACTGGCGACCTGAGCTATTCTCAGGGCTTTTCCCCGGGCACATTGCTGAGCGTAGGCGTAAACAACCAGCGCCAGTCGACCAATAGTCCCCAAACCAGCTTCAATCCGTCCATAACTTCAAGCTTTACAGCGACGGTTCGCCAACATCTGCTCCAGGGATTCGGCCGAAGTCTTAATACCCGGCTCATCCGGCAGGCCAAGAACAACAAAAAGATTACGGAAGAGGGCTTTCGTGATCAGGTCATATCGACAGTCAGCCAGATTGAGACCATCTATTGGGACCTGGTGAATGCCTACGAAGACTTCAAAGTGAAGGAGCGTTCGCTTGCTCTGGCACAAAAGACCCTATCGGACAACCAGAAACAGGTAGAAATTGGTACGCTCGCTCCTCTTGACGTGGTTCGAGCGCAGAGCACTGTAGCCAGCGCCGAGCAGGACCTGATTGTTTCCAGAACCAATCTCCAGTTACAGCAGCTGATTATCAAGAACGCGTTGACCCGCGACCTGCCAAGTGATTCACCGTTAATGGCGACGGATGTGGTTCCGACCGACACGGTTCAGATACCCGACCAGGAAAACCTTCCTCCCGTGCAGGATTTGATTAAACAAGCATTGGCGAACCGACCCGATTACCAGAAGCTGCAAATCAACCTGAAGAACAGTGAGATCAATATTCAGGGCGCAAACAACGGGCTATTACCCACCGTTGACCTGCTGGCTTTCTACGGAGGCTCCGGTCTCAGCGGTGTGCCCAATCAACTTGTTCCCACGAATGCCGGTGCTGCACAGACAGGGTTTACTGACGCTTTCGGCAATCTCTTTAATTCGACCGCACCGAATAAGGGAGTTCAACTCAATATCAATATCCCGATTGGAAATCGCGCGGCACAAGCAACCCAGATCCGGTCGCGCCTGGAATACCGCCAGTCTCAACTCAACCTGAAACAGGTGGAAAACCAGATTGCCATCAACGTCCGCAATGATGCTTTCACGGTGGAACAAAACCGCGCACGCGTCGTCGCGGCCCAGAAGGCGCGCGAATTGTCGGCCCAGACGCTGGACGCCGAACAGAAGAAATACAATCTTGGCGCTTCCACCTACCTGGCGGTCTTGCAGGATGAAAGAGACCTGTCAGCTTCGGAGTCCGCGCTGGTGACTGCCATGACCAACTACGCCAAAGCCCGCGTTCAACTCGATAAGGACATAGCTCAGACTCTGGAGCGCAGCAACATTAAGCTGGATGAAGCTGTTACTGGCCAGATCAGTACGCAACCAGTCGTTCCGGGCATTATGCCAAACAAGACCGCGCTGGAGGAACCCAACAAGCCGGCGCAGCAACCGCCGAAATAGCAGACACTCATAGCCACCAAGCCGGCTGGCCTCAGGGTCAGCCGGTTTTCTTGCGCATCAGCTTGCGCTCGAAAACTATCCATACCCAACGCGAAACAGTAGAGTTTTCAGGTATTCTGAGGTATATTCCTTCAACTCCCCAAAGAAAATTCAGCATATTCTTTGCCCGAAAGAGGCTTCATGCCCCGCGTAATAGTTTTACTGCTGCTGCTCCTGACACTCAGCATTAACGTTACTGCCAAAGATAAAGACAAGGCAAAGCCAGAAGGCTGGCTTCCAGTCACGCAGCAGGATTTCTCTGTCAGGGAAGTGCCGAACGATCCCGGGGCCGACGCTATCCAGCTCTATATGAGCTATTACAAGGATGATGATGCGAGATTTATCTCAGTCTATAAGCGCATCAAGATTCTTCGCGAAACTGGGCGGGACCGCGCAGACGTGGAGATTTCCATCGAGCCCGGACAATCGCTCAAGGAGATAAAGGCCAGGACCATTCACCCTGACCATCAGATTGTAGATTTTTCCGGCAAGCCGTTTGAAAAAGTCCTCAGCAAGACGCGGGGCGTGAAGTATACCGCCCAAGCATTCACGTTGCCTGACGTCACTGTAGGCAGCATCATCGAATATCGATACGTGATCATGTTGCCTCCTGGTGTAGTTAGCCCCATCTCCGCATGGCCGGTGCAGGGAGATTTGTTCACTTTGAAAGAGAATCTCCGCTTCCGCGCCTACCAGGGACTCGTGATGGTACCCACGGAATGGACCAGCGCAATTCCCAGGTCACAGGTCTCTTATTCCTACCTGAACCAGATCGACCTGAGCGTGCCGGAGAGAAAACAAGGAAACCTGATGGAGCTCGAACTGCAAAATGTTCCGAAATTCGATGCCGAGGAATATATGCCGCCAGAGGACGACTTCCGGCCGGTCCTATTGTTCTATTACGGTGGGCGGGAGATGTCTTCTCCGGAGAAATTCTGGGATGAATGGCAGAAGTCGATCACCTTGTATGTGGACAAATTCATCGGCAACTCGCGCGAAATTAACGACGCAGCGGCGCAGACTATCGGTGGCGAAACCGATCCAGAAAAAAAGCTGCGTAAGTTGTATACGCGAGCCCAGCAAATCAGGAACCTTACTTTCGAACGTGAGCGTACAGCACAGGAGAATAAGGAAGAACATCTTAAACACAATACGAGTACGCAGGAAGTCCTGCAACGGGGATATGGCACATCATGGGACGTCAATGTCACATTTGCGGCCCTGGCCCGTGCGGCTGGTTTTGAGGCCAACCTTCTTGGTGTGTCCGACCGTAAGGAGCGTTCGTTTAACAAAGTCGTTCTCTGGCTAGGACAGCTTGACTCCAGCGCCGTCATGGTCAATCTCGGAGGCAAGGAACTCGTTCTGGATCCGGGAACGCGATTCTGTCCGTTCGGACTTCTGCGGTGGAGCAATACAGCAACCAGCGCGTTAAAATACAGCAAGTCGAGTGGGGGTTTCATAACCACTCCTCTATCCGAAAGTTCTTTCTTGCACCGAGTCGCGCAGATTTCATTGGTGCCAGACGGGTCTCTAACGGGAGAGATCACGGTAAGTTTCAAAGGCGAGGACGCTCTGGAACACCGGATTGATGCTTTGGACGAGGACGAGGCCGGCCGCCGCAAAAGCCTCGAGGCGGAAGTAAAGGCGTGGCTTCCTCGCGATGCTGCAGTTAGGCTGCAAGAAGCCCAAGGATGGGATTCTACCGACGATCCACTGGTGGCGCGTTTCAAAATTGAAATTCCCAGCTTCGCGTCTGTAGCCGGGAAACGCCTTCTGTCCCCGGCTTTTTTCTTCCCTACTTTGCAGAAAAGCATGTTCACAAGTGAGTTCCGCAGATACCCCATCAGCTTTCCTTACCCATTCACGGAAGAGGATGAACTGAACATGAAATTGCCGGACGGTTACACCGTAGAGGTGCCGCCTTATCGCCGCAAAGCAGGACTTTCATATGCGGCCTACGAAATTGCTTCCGTTGTAGAAGACGACCATTTGGTTACCAAACGCAAGTTGCGTTTTGATGGCTTACAACTTCCTCCGGACAAATATGAAGAGCTTAGGAACTTCTTTAGTGTGGTTCAAAAGGGTGATGAAGGCCATGCCGTTCTGCGTCTAGCGGGCCAGGAAAAGGCCCAAAATCCAGATTAACATAACCCTGCTCTATTCAGCCGTTGCCAGAACCTTTTCGGCCGTCGGCTGAACTACTGTTGTATTTTTGTATTTGACCTTCAGAGACTCTGGTCAGATTGCCTTTCTTGGTATATAGTTTGCAAACAAATCCCCCCAAAATATTACTGAGGTGTTTGCGGTGGACCCTGTCCGGCTATTCCTGCCATTTGTTCTTCTAACAGTTCTGATTGTGCCGGCGAGCGCCCAAAAGGAAGACTGGCAGCCCATCGCACAGCATGAACTGAAGATAAAGCAAGTTCCGGGGGATCCCGGTGCAGACGCGATTCAGCTTTACAATGCTGACTTCATCAATGATGAGGAACAGACGGAATTCTTCTACCATCGCATTAAAGTGTTGAATGAAAAGGGGAAGAGACACGCTGATGTGGAATTGACGGTCCCCCCTGGGGGATCAATTTCCAGCCTGAAGGCACGGACCATCCAACCGGATGGGAAGATTACGGAATTTACAGGTAAACCCTTTCAGAAGACGGTGATTAAAGCCAGGGGCGTAAAGATTCTGGCTAAGGCATTTACTATGCCGGACGTCACGGTGGGTAGCATCATTGAATACAAATACAAGATAGATTGGCCCGGGATCATCACCGATAACTACTGGACCATCCAGCATGACCTCTATACCGTGAAGGAAAGCTTCCGTATGAAGCCCTATTCCGGGGGGCTGCAAGGATTTGAGAACGGATACCAGGTGGCGGCTCTCTACTCGCACATGCCGAAAGACATCAAGCCGGCGCAGAAGAGTGGAGGGTATGAACTGGACCTGGATAGCATGCCCGCCTTTGAGTCCGAAGGCTACATGCCTCCGGAAGAAGACCTCAAGCCGCAAATGCGCTTTTTCTATATTGGCAGAGGAAGTACCACTCCGGATAAGTTCTGGCAGGATGCGGGACGGAGATGGAACGATGAAGTCGAGCATTTCATTGGCAATCGGAAGGAGATTAGCCAGGCCGCCGAGCAAGTCATTGGCAATGAGACTGATCCCGAACAGAAACTGCGAAAGCTCTATGCGCGAGCGCAACAGGTAAGGAATTTGACGTATGAGCGGGAGCGAACTGAGCAGGAACAAAAGAAGGAAAACCTGAAGTCGAACCAGAATGCCGGCGATGTTCTCTTGCGCGGCACTGGTTATCGCGAAGACATTACACGCTTGTTCGTTGCGATGGCTCGTGCCGCCGGGTTTGACGCGTCGATTGTGCGCGTGAGCGATCGCAAGAACAAATTCTTTGATAAAGGCCTTCTTTCCGAACGGCAGCTCGATACCGAGATTGTTGTTGTCAATCAGGCAGGCAAGGACATTTATCTTGATCCCGGGACCCAGTTCTGCCCGTATGGCTATCTTCGCTGGATTCGCACTTCAACCATGGGAATCAAGCTGGACAAGAAAGGCGGCGTTTTCGTCACTGCTCCCGCGGCCGGGTATGACAAAGCCACCATCCGGCGGAATGCAGACATGGCGCTGGATGGCGACGGCAACCTGAAAGGGACGATTACCGTTAAGTTCGAAGGCGGCGATGCTCTGGAGCATCGCCTGGATGAATTGGCCACCGATGAAGCCGGAAGGAAGAAAGACCTGGAAGATGAGTTGCAAGGCTGGCTTCCCACCGGGGCCATAGTCAAGCTGACAAAGTCGGAAGGCTGGGACACAAGCGACGGCCCGCTCACCGCAATCTTCAGCGTAGAAATGCCCGGGTATGCCTCGATGGCAGGCAAACGGCTGCTAGTGCCAGCGTATCTTTTTCAGGCCAGGCAAATGGATGCCTTCAAACATGTGGATCGGAAATTTCCTATTTATTTCCCTTATGCGTTTGGTGAAGTCGACAGAGTCAACATCAGTATGCCCGGCGGATATACCCTGGAGAACACGCCGCAACAGCAATCCGCGCGTTTAGGCTATGCGGCGTATCAGAATCTGGCGCAGTTTGATGGGAAACAGTTGGTAACGCAAAGAATATTGCAGGTGAATGGAATTTTCTTTCGGCTGGAACAATATCCGGAAGTTAAGGATTTCTTCAGCAAAGTTCAGGCGGGCGACGAACTGCAGGCGGTTCTCGCTGGCAAAACTAATCCAGGAAGTGCAATACCTTCTCACTCTAATGCACCGTAGCAAGGCAGGGCAGGGGCCTTAAGTTTGGGATAACTTCGCACTAGATGAAGAGGAACTCTGGTCAAACCTCCCATTTTGGTGTATATCTCTGACTTCCCCTTGTGACAAATGCCAATCCGTCTTTGGATTTACCTAGCTGAGGTTCTCGTAGATGCGAATCGTACGATATTGTTTGATGGTTGTCTGCTTTCTTGCTCCCCTCGTCTCCTTTGCACAAAAGGAAGACTGGCTGCCAGTCACGCCCCAGGACCTGCAATACAAGGAAGTTCCCGGAAACAAAGGCGCTTCGGCGGTCAGGCTTTACTATGCCCAACACATCAATGACAACACTTCCTCGTGGTTCGTTTATGAACGCATCAAGATACTCAATGAAAAAGCTCTGAATCCCGATGCGCGTGGCAAAACGTATGCTGATGTAGAAATACCTCTGTTTAATCTTGAGGACATTGTCGAGACTATTACCGATCTAAAGGCGCGCACCATCAAGCCAGATGGCACCATTGTAGATTTCACCGGCAAGCCATTTGAAAAGACCATTTATAAGAGCCGCGGCAACAAAATCGCCGTTAAGGCTTTTAGCATGCCGGAAGTCAGCGTTGGCAGCATTGTTGAATACAGATTCAGGCGCACCTACTCGGCTCCGGGCTACATGATGGTGAAGATTTTTGCGCCAAGTATATGGGACATTCAGAGCGAGCTGCATACGGTAAAAGAGAGCCTCTACTACCAGCCCTTTGACGGAAGCGGCTACCAGAGCACGTCCAGGCCGATGTTTGATTTTGACGGGGCCGTGATCAGCCGCGTGGTCCTTAATCTCAAAGAAAAGCCACGGGATATTGGAAGTGCGGCACAACTTGAGCTGGCGAATGTGCCTGCGTTTGAGACGGAGGAGTACATGCCTCCGGAAAGCAACTTCAAGCCGACGGTGATCTTTTTTTACAACCGCAAAGGCAGTGCATCGGTCGACAAGGAATGGCAGGAGATCGGGAAGAACAGGTACGAGACGTATGAATCTTATATGGCAAACAATCGTGGCGTGAAAGAAGCAGCCACAAAGGCCATTGGCGGCGAAACCGATCCTGAACAGAAGCTGCGCAAGATTTATCAGCGGACGCAACAGATTCGCAACCTTACATTTGAACGCTACCGTACGGACAACGAACTCAAGCAGGAGAATCTGCAAAAAAATGAAGGCGTGGGCGACGTCCTCGCGCGCAGATACGGCTACAATCGCCAGCTCACTCTTCTGTTCGTGGCCATGGCGCGGGCAGCTGGATTTGATGCCTCGATTGTCCAGGTCTCTGATCGCAGGGAAAGGTTTTTCGCCAAAGAGTGGACATCGGTTCGGCAGATCGATAGCTTGATTGCCGTCGTCAACGTCAACGGCGCGGATGTTTACCTGGAACCAGGAACCCGCTTTTGTCCTTATGGATTTCTTCGCTGGAACCATACGGCTACCGATGGTCTGAAGCTCGACAAAAAGGGCGGCACGTTTGTGAAAGCGCCTCCCGTCACTTATGAGAAATCTGTGGTTCGCCGCGCAGCCCAGGCGACGCTGGATGCGAACGGTGCGCTCAAGGGCGACGTAACCGTCGACTTCAGGGGAGCGGAGGCACTGGAGCATCGTCTGGATGAAATTGATAGTGACGATGCCGGGCGAAAGAAGGATCTGGAAGACGAGCTTAAGCAATGGCTTCCCAAAGGCGCCATCGTGAAGATGCAATCCTCACAGGGATGGGAAGCCAGCGAGGAGCCGCTGGTGGCCAAATTCAGCGTCGAAGTTCCAGACTATGCTTCCACGGCGGGCAGGCGTCTTTTGGCCCCGGCTTATCTGTTCCAGTTGAAGCAAAACCAGGCATTCACGCACGGCGAACGCAAATACCCGATTTATTTCCCATACCCATTCACAGAAGCGGATGTGGTAAGTATCCAGGTGCCGCCTGGATTCTCTATAGAGACCATTCCCACTGAGCGGGAGGCAAAACTTCCCTATGCCCACTATAAGAGCATGAGCCAGTTCGATGGAACGCGCCTGATCACGCAACGTAACCTGATCTTCAACGGAGTTTATTTCCCGTTGGAAAAATATTCGGAACTCAAAGGCTTTTTCGGTACGGTCCAGACCGGCGACGAACAGCAGGCTGTACTGCACGCAGGAGGTAGCACCAGTGCTCAAAAAGGCAATTAACCCACGATTTTTGCTCCTTGCTCTTACCCTGCTCGGCTTCGGCTCTGTTGCTTCCGCCACCGATGTTCCGGAGTGGCTACGCGCGCTCTCCCGGCAGCCGGCTAAAAGTTATGCCGATGACGTAAATGCGGTGATCCTGCTGGATGATCAGGTTACGACCGTAAAAGAGAATGGCGAGATCGTTCGGCACGGCCGCTTTGCCGTGAGAATTCTTCGGCCCGAGGGCAGAGAATTTGCCGCCTTTCCTGTCCCTTATGACAGCGACTCGAAGGTAAGTTATCTTCGCGGCTGGAGCATCACCAGCAAGGGGCAAGAATATGAAGCTAAAGATGTCATCGAACAGACAGTCAGTTCGTATGAGGTCTACTCTGATCTAAAGATAAAGGCGGTACGCGTGCCTGGCGCTGATGTGGGCACCGTCGTCGGCTTCGAGTTCGAGCAGAAAGAACGCCCTTACATTTTCCAGGACCACTGGGATTTTCAGACTACCGTACCCGTGGAGTCGAGCCGGTATGAATTGCACCTGGCGCCAGGCTGGCGCTTCAAGGCTGACTGGGTGAACCATGAAGAGCAGAAACCAAAAGAAGAAAGTGGCGCTCTGGTGTGGCAACTCGGGAATGTCCCGCGTATCGAGCGCGAACCGCACCGCCCGCCAAGCGAAGCACTATCAGGGCAAATGGTAGTGACTTTTCTCTCTGACAAGAACCCGAACAAAAGCTATCGGGACTGGAGCGAATTCGGCTCCTGGTATACGCAGTTGTCCACTGGCGTGCGTGACGCCAGCGGTCCCCTGCAGCAGAAGGTACAGGAGTTGGCTCCCGCGACCATGCCTTTGTTGGACCGCATTAAAGTCCTTGCCCGCTTCGCCCAGCAGGATGTGCGCTATGTCGAAATCAAGATCGGCGTTGGAGGTTACCGGCCTCACATGGCGGCGGACATCTACAGCCATCGTTACGGAGACTGCAAAGACAAAGCCACGGTGCTTAGTTCAATGCTCGCGCAGATCGGCGTCAAATCGTATTACCTCTTGGTCCGCACCGACCGAGGCATTTTTACTGAGAAAACGCCGCCCATGGCGCGCTTCGATCACATGATCCTGGCCATCTCTCTGCCTGAAGCCAGCTATCCCAAGGCGATGCCGGCAATGTATCAGCATCCCAAACTGGGTCGACTTCTGATCTTTGATCCCACAAACGAATTTGTTCCTTTCGGTCAGATTCCTTCTTACGAACAGGATAATTACGGCTTGCTCGTAGGCGAACAAGGTGGCGATCTGATTCACCTTCCCTTAAGCAAACCGGAGGCCAATGGCGTTACGCGCACTGCCAAACTGACTCTCACGCCGGATGGCGCAGTCCAGGGCGAAATCGAAGAAATTCGTTCAGGCTTTGATGCCATGCGCGGGCGCGCTTCCCTGCTGCATGAGACGGAAAGCGACCGCAAGAAGACGGTCGAACGCATGCTGGGACGTACCGTAAGCAATTTCCAGCTCACTGGGCTTGAAGTAGTGAATGCCGACGAAATCGATAAAGACCTGATCCTTCGCTACAAGTTTTCTGCGGACCATTACGCTAAAAGCGCAGGCCAGCTCCTGCTCGTGCGGCCGCATGTTGTGGGTGAAGTGGCCGGGGCATGGGATGCGAACAAACCGCGCCATTATGCCTATCAATTTGATGTTCCCTTTCTTGACAACGACAGCGTGGAGATCACACTGCCGGAAGGCTTTAATGTTGACGAGCTGCCTGAACCTGCGAAGTCTTCATTTCCTTTCGGGCAGTATGTCAGCAAGACTGAGAATTCCGGCCACATCCTTAAATACACGCGCCAGTACAGAATGGATTCCACCCTGGTATCCATGGAACAAATGGATCAACTAAAGAAACTCTTCGGGCAAATCAACCTGGACGAAAAGAACATGGCTGTTCTGAAGAAGGCGAACTAGCCCGCATTTGATGAGTAAGCTGGGCTGGCAGCCTGTCGAGGCTGCCAGTTTTCTTGGAAGCAGGGCTCCGCTCGGCCGGTGCCCGAATTTGTGGGGCTGCACGGAGAGTAATCTTGCGCTCCTTGCCCTGCATTTTCTGCAT
>DATCAX010000045.1:0-14785 GCA_036512375.1 Candidatus Angelobacter sp.
TGAAGAACCAGACGATCACACTTGGTGATTTTGAGCTGACCGCTATTTCTGACGGAACGTATGTGGGCGATGGCGGCGCGTTTTTCGGCATCATCCCAAAAGTAATGTGGCAGCGCAAAGTGCCGCCCGACGACCTGAACCGGATCAGGGTAAGCTGCAATTCGGTCCTGGTTCGTACGGGCAAGCAGACTGTGCTGATTGAAACCGGCATCGGCAGCAAACTGTCTGAGCGGACGAAGAGCTTCTTTCTGCCTGAACTGAAGCTCATGGATAGTCTGCGGGAGTCCGGCACCAAGCCCGAAGAGATCAATGTGGTTATTAATTCGCATTTGCACTTTGACCATTGCGGTTGGAACACCGTGTACAAAGATGGCGTAGCCGTCGCTAATTTCCCCAATGCCCGGTATTTCGCGCCCAGAGGAGAGTGGGAACATGGAGTTCTCCAGACGGAGCGCGACCGCATCAGCTACATCAGCGACAACTATGATCCACTGATCCGTAATGGGCAGATGACTTTGCTGGCCGGCAACCAGGAGCAGGAGATTGTTCCCGGCATCACCGTTGAAGTCTGGCCCGGGCACACCCGCAACATGTGGGCGGTGTTCGTCCGCAGCGCGGGCAAGACCGCCTGCTACATCTCAGACCTCATTCCCACTACCTGGCATCTGGAGCCTACCTGGGCCATGGCCTATGACTTGTTCCCGATGGAAGTACTGGAAAATCGCAAGCGGTATTACTCCCGTGCTATTCCGGAAAAGTGGCTCACCACGTTCACGCATGATCCCGATGTGCCGTGGGCCTATTTGGACCGGATCGACAATAAATTATCGTTCAAAGCGGCTTAGATACCTGCAGTCTTGAAATGTGGAGTACTCGGCGCCGGCCATGTAAGATAGCCTGACCATGCGCGGGAAGGCTCTGATTCTCCAAGTTTTGATCCTGATCTTATACGAGGCGTCCCTGGCGCAGAGGGTCCAATTTACTCCGGCGGAAAAGCCCGCAGTCCTGGAACGCATGAAGAGCATTCCAGATACCGACGCAGCCCGCGCGTCCAGGCTGAAGGAGTTATTCAGCAATGCCGGATGCAATGGAAATTCCCTGATCGAGCAGAAAGTGGACGGTGCGGACAGTCCCAACATCATCTGCCGGCTGGGGACCGGGGAAGGCGACACGGTGATTGTGGGCGCGCACTATGAGCGCAATTCCTCCTCGCAGCGCCCGCTGGATAACTGGAGTGGAGCGTCAATCCTTCCTGCCCTCTACCAGAGCCTGCGGGGCAGGAAGCGAGGCCACAATTTTGTTTTCGTGGCCTTTGCCGATAAAGGAGCCAGCCCCTCCGGCGCTGAGTTTTTTGTTCATCATCTAAGCCGCACGCAATTGGACCATGCCGAAGCCATGGTCAATGTGGATCCGCTCGGCCTGTCTCCGACAAAAGTCTGGACTGCGCACTCCGATAAAGAACTGGTCCATGCCCTGATCATCATGGTCTATGCGCTAAAACTTTCTGCCAGCCAGATCGACATCGCAGCTGCGGGCAATACGGATTCTGACCCGTTTGCGGCGCAGCACATTCCGCAGATCACCATCCATTCATTGACACAACAGAACGTCGCCACCGGTGCGACTACGCAATTTCGCCCCAACAATTACTACGACACATACCGTCTCTTGTGCGGATATCTGGCATATCTGGACCAAAGCCTGAAACCAAGGCAGCACTCCGAATGAACGCCTTGGGAAGGGAGTAATAATGGACCGAAACGAACTTATCCATAGAACTATTCAGCTGGCGATTGAAAACGTAAAGAGCGGTGGAGGCGGTCCCTTCGCTGCGCTGGTGGTGAGGGATGGAGAGATCATCGCCACGGGTGTAAACCAGGTCACTCAGACTCTTGACCCCACGGCGCACGCGGAAGTTGTCGCTCTAAGGGCGGCGTGCCTCGCTCTGCGTCACTTCGAGCTGACTGGATGCGAGATCTTCTGTAGCTGCGAACCGTGCCCTATGTGCCTGGGGGCCATCTACTGGGCACGGCCGGCACACGTGTTCTTCGCCGCAACCGCCACTGCGGCCGCAGACGCCGGTTTCGATGATTCCTTTATCAAAGGACAGATCTGCCTGCCGTTCTCACAACAGCAGCTACCCATAGAGAGACTTGATCATGCCGTGGCTTTAGCACCATTTGAAGCATGGAAGGCGAAGGCGGACAAGGTAGTTTATTAAGCAGCTGTGGCGGAAAAGCGCTAAGGTTGCAGGCGTAGTCCTTAGGGAGCTTTCAGGGGACCGCACCGAAATTCGGCTTAGAGCTTTACGGGTTGAAACGTGCGTTTTTGTTTGACGAACAGCAACTCTGCTGCGTAAACTTCATCCACCTGCCCTTTGATATTGCCTTCATTAGCGGTGAAGCCGATAAGGAGTTTTGTGCTGAATCCCTTGCGCCCCATGCCAGTTTCTGATCGTTTTTCTGCCCCTCTGTTTCGTTCGCGATGCCTCATAGCTATGTGGTCTCTCATCGTAATTCTCTCAGGCTTGCTGACAAGTGCTGTGGCGCAAACCCGGCCCGCAGACTCCGACGAGAGTAGTGCTGTTGCGATCCAGAATCCACTTGGCGATGGAGTACAGGCGGAGGGAATAGCTATTGTCGATCCAGGGCAAAAGCCGGGTTTAGTCCACATTGTGCCGTTTGGGAGAGTCGGCAGCGCTGTAAAGAATGGATTTGCACCGGGGGGCGCACACCTGACCTATTGGGGCGGTCCGGTTATCTCGAATATTCACGCCATCGTTGTTTTGTGGGGGCCCAACGTAAACACCGCAATCGGTGGCACCCCAGGAATTGCTCAGTTCTTTGGTGATATCACCACAAGCAGGTACTACGATTTACTTTCAGAGTACAGCACGGTTGGTGTTACTGGAGCCGGGACGCCCGCAGCCAGCAGCAATCAAGCTATCGGGCATGGAGTTTTCGACGGACAATTCACTATCACGCCGTCGCTTTGTCCCGGTCCAACAGCTTGTACCGTTGCAGACGCCCAGGTGGCTGCAGAACTGGCGACGCAGATCACCGCCGGGCATTTGCCGCAGCCGGTGACCGACAGCCAGGGCAACGTGAACTCCTTTTACATGATCTACTTCCCCCCGGGAGTCACGATCACGCTGGATCCGGTCACTAAAAGTTGCGTACAGTTTTGCGCCTACCATTCGAATACTCCAGCCAATTTGGCTCCTAAATTTGTGCCGTACGGTGTTGAGCCGGATTTCGCTCCTCCCAGCGCGTGCGCACTTGGTTGTGGCGGCAATCCTGCGCTATTCGACAACGTGACGGAAGTGACCAGCCATGAAATGTCAGAGGCCGTCACAGATGCGCTCGTCGGTTCAGCAGCGACCACGGCGCCACCGCTGGCCTGGTATGATCCGAATCCCGTAGCGAACCCGTTAGGGGAGATCGGAGATATATGTGTTGGACAAGCAGCAACTGTATCGGCTGGCAACGCCACTTATGTTGTCCAGCAGGAATTCTCAAATTTACAGAATGATTGTGTAAGTGCCCCACCAGTGTTTAACCTGAGTAATTCCGGAGGTGGCATTGGGCCGTCATTGCCTTTCCATGTAACTCTGACGATACAGAGCAGCGTGAACGCATCTACGCTGAGCAGCTACGCAGGCACAGTCCATTTCACCAGTTCTGACCCTCAGGCGGTTCTGCCCGCTGACTATACGTTCCTCTCAAGCGACGGGGGCTCGCGTCTGTTTTCTATTACTCTGAACACCCCGGGCAACCAGACGATCACGGTTGTAGATACTCGCTCCAGCGGCTTCAGCGGCTCTCTGACTGTTAATGTCAACACCACACCCGATCTGGCGATCACCAAGACGCACAGTGGAAACTTTATATTGGGTCAAACGGGAGCAACATACACCATCGCAGCTTCGAATATCGGCGGCGGCGCAACTTCGGGGACCGTAACTGTAAAAGACACCTTGCCCAGCGGACTCACAGCAACCGCTATCAGCGGATTGGGTTGGACTTGCACTCTGGGAACGCTCGCTTGCACACGCAGTGACGCCTTCATTGGAGGCAGCAGCTATCCCGCCATTATTGTTACCGTGAATGTTGCCGCAAATGCACCAACATCGGTATCCAACACGGCAACCGTTTCGGGCGGAGGGGAGACAAACACCGCCAACGACGTGGCCAACGACCTTACATCGATCATTTCGCCCATCACCGATTTGGCGGCGAACGTCGGCGGCAACGCTGCCGTGAATCAGGGCGATACCGGCCGGACGGTTGTTGAACAGGTTTCGAATATTGGAAGTGTCGCATCTACAGGCGTTGTTACAGCAACAACCACTCTTGGACAGGGACTGTCCGCGACGGCCATCTCCGGATCAGGGTGGTCTTGTACTCTTTCCACTCTGACCTGCACGCGCTCAGATTCGGTCACATCCGGCTCTTCATATCCGCAGATTAATGTCACCTTCAATGTTTCACTCAACGCGTCTGCTTCCGCTCCCATCAGTCTCTCTGTTTCTGGCGGCGGTGACGCTAATGCGGCGAATAATACATCCACTTTCACTCTCACTGTGAGCCAGGTTGTTAGCATCATCGCGAATACGCCTAGCGTCGCCGTGACCGCCGGCCAGCCGGCAACCTTCGTATTTAATGTGAGCGCGGGATCAGCCGCCGGCGCTGTTGCGTTCAGTTGCAGCGGCCTGCCGACCGCTTCATCATGCACCTTCAGCCCCGCGTCACTGACCGCGGCAACGGCCAACGTTACGATGACGGTCACAACCACGGCACGCGCGACGGCCATCGGACTCTTGCGCGGACCAAGCGATCGAAACCCGCTGTTGTTCGTAGTTCTCCTGTTCCTTGCCGCGTTTGCTACTTTCTTCCTAAGTCTCCGCGGAACCCGGGCGAGAAAGTTTGTGCCTACCATGGGTATTGCTGGGATCCTGATCGTTATCACGCTGGCTGGCTGTGGAGGAGGCAACCCTCCCCCACCACCACCTCTAGTAACAGGCACTCCGGCCGGCGCCTTTGCAGTCACCTTTACCGCAACCGGCCCAGGCGGAACGGCGAGCAAAGCCGTGAATTTGACTGTGCGATAGTAATCTGAGCTAGCTGCGGTGGCGGCTAACTGGCCGCCACGCGTTCCTCTATGACATCCGACGCACTGGCACGATCGCTCCAAGAGTTCCTCAGGGACTCGCCAAGCGCCGTCGTGATCGAAGATGGCCAGGTACTTTTCGACCTCTCATCAGCGCAATATTCCATCACTTCGGAAAAAGATCGCTGTCTTCTTCACTTCTGGTCACAAGAGCGTAACCTTGTCCGCCATGTGATGGATGCCGAATTGAAAAACGGCATCATGACCTTGACGGTTCGACGCTTCGGGCAGGCCCGTCCCATCAAGATGGAGATCTGCCGTGACCGGGATCGTCGTCCACCCACGATTCAGAAGGCGGCGCGCAGCCACTATGCCCGACTGCTGGAACGGGCCCTGCGCCGTGAAATGCCGGGTTGGGCGCTGGATAAAACAAGGCTCGTAACGTCAATGGATCTCGAGCGCAGTTTTTCGCCGGTGTATGCGCGCGGTCTGCTGCGGAAAGGCCGCAGCGCCTTCGCCGTACTGGGGGTAAACCAGCAGGAAACACAGGCATCGGTTGACGCAGCTCTCACTTTTGGCCTGCTCTGGCTGGAGGCCTGCCGCGAACGTGAAGCCGGACGCTGTCTGGTGGAGGGCTTGCGGCTGTACGTCCCGCCCAAAAGCTCGGCCACGCTTCAGATTCGCCTGGCTCATCTCAACCATGCCGCTGCCAAGTTTCAACTCTTTGAATTTGATGAGCGCGATGAATCGTCAATCCAGATCGACCATTCTGATCATGGCAATATTCAAACCCGTCTTGTGCGCCTGCCGGACGCGGCCCATGTACGCTCACGTTTCTCCGCAATCGTAAGCAGGATTCTGGCGCTGGCGCCCAAGGCGGAAGTTGCTGTCATCACTCCGACAGAACTATCGTTTCGTCTCCATGGATTGGGGCTTGCTCGAGCAACGCTGGCCAATGCGCCGGGCACTTTTCAGGTTGGAGAAGAAGTCATCTTTGGCCCGCCAGGATATGAAACGCGGCTGAATGAACAGACCGTGCCTGCGTTTGCGGAATTCATCAGAACCGTAGCGGAGGCCCGAAGCACGCAAGGTGACCGTCACGATCCGCTCTGGCGCATGTATCCCGAGCGCTGGCTCGAATCTTTGATCTTCAAGAATGTTGCCGCCGTGGATTCCAGCCTGGATCCCGGTCATGTCTATTCGCAGGTGCCGACATTTTCGGCTTCCGATCGCGCCATGATTGACGTACTGACCTGCACCCGTGACGCGAGGTTGGCGGTTTTGGAACTCAAGGCCGACGAAGATATGCACTTGCCGCTGCAAGGCTTGGATTATTGGGCGCGTGTCCTATGGCACCACAGCCGCGGCGAGTTTCAGCAATATGGTTATTTCGCAGGCCTTCAACTCTCACCCCGACCGCCATTGCTGATGCTTGTCGCACCGTCACTGCGGGTGCATCCAGCAACGGACACCGTGCTGCGGTATTTTTCGCCGGCCATCGAATGGTCATTGATAGGTGTGGATGAAAGATGGCGCGAGGGGGTACGGGTGATCTACAGGAAGAACTCAGCAAAGGCGGCATCAGTATGAATACCATGGCCACAAGCACTCTCGACAAGCCTACCAGGCGAACCCTGACCTGGCCTTTCCTGCTCACGCAGAGCTATGGGCTCTACCGTGAAAGTTTCTGGAAGCTGTTTCGTATTGCCCTGCTGCCTGCCTTGCTGGCCTACCTCTGGCGATACGGCTACCGGCTCGCGTTCCACGAGTTCGCGGTGAGGGGATGGATTAGCTTGCTGTCCGGCGGATTCGCGCTCCTGATTGCGTCGGGTTGGGTTAACGGTGCATTTTATTGGGTTGTCAGCAGCTTTTTCTTTGCTGCTGTCGCTAGCAATGTCCTGGCAACGACGGACGAAGAAAAGCCTGCAATCTCAGACGCGTTTACCCGGGCAAGAGCGCGCCTCAGTGCAGTGACTGTGGCGGCATTGCTTAGTTGGACCATCTTTTGGCTGGGTCAAGCAGCCGCAAGCTTTGCTCTGTGGAGCGTCATGGATCGTCTTCGAATGCGACCTGGCTATTACGGCATCATGCTGATTGCCGCTATTTCAGTTCTTCTCCTGGCTGGCCTGCTTTCTCGTCTGGGACTTGTAATCCCTGCATTGATGGATCAGCCCAGCACTTCCCTCAGAGAGGCCTTGAAAACCAGCGTGAGGATCACGGAAGGATGGGAGCCATTCTTCATGATGTTCCTCGCCAAATCAGCAATTCTCGGTTATGGATTTTATTGGCTGGGAGATTATGCACTCGGTTGGCTCTGGCAACACGGATCGCTGAGCGCAACAACGTATCCCTGGGCTGCGCAGACTCTCTATATATCTCTTGCGGCGGCACTGGAGTCGCCATTGTTCATCGCTTTTTCCATCCTGTATCGCGAATCCAGCATGCCGCAGGAGGAGGCCTTGTCTGCCACTACTGTCGAGTAAAAATGCGCACTAACTGCAATCAAGGCATCTCAGCGACCCTGCCCATAGCGTTAACCACTTTTCGAATTGATAGATCACCGGCGGCATTTGCCAGAACGATCTCTCCGACCTTGTGGCTGCGGTAATACCAGCGCTTCAGAATGGCCAGCTCTTCCATGAATTGTTGGGCAGAACGCGCGCCGGCGGGCGCAAGCTCATCAAGAGCGGACCGCACGGCACCCAGCAGTTCCGCGCCAGGACTTATCTCGTGGGTCATCTGAGTCGGTCCAGCGAGTTCGCCCCTATGAAAACGGAACAATGCAACCGACTTTGCCTCCGCTGATGGTTGCACGATCACAGCATCCAGACGATCCAGACGGCCACAGATGTCATCGCACGCGGAAAGAATGCCTTTGATCCTGGCGATCTTTGCATGGTGCGCCGCTGCGCTCTCGAAATCGAGTGCCGATGACAGCCGTTCACGCTCGGTCTCCAATTCCCGCAGCAGAGACTGTCCGCCGGAATCGAAGTACGCCTGCACCCGCGCCACTTCCGTCGCATAAGCTTCGTCGGTGCAGCCTTTGAAACATGGCGCCAGGCACATCTTCATCTCTGAATAAACGCAGCCGGGAAAACTGGGATCGGGATTCAGGTCAAAGGTGCAGCGCCGCATCTTGAACAGGTCGAGTGAATCGTTGAGAAACTTATCGGCTACAGCGCGCGAGCGAAATGGGCCGTAGTAGCGGGAACGTCCACTCATTTTGCCCACCCGCGTTGTGACATAGGCGCGTGGGTATTCATTCTCCAGGTTGAATCGCACCACCGGTGCCGGCCGCAGACGCAGACGCTTCTGATAGCTCTGCGGGAATTCCTGCCTCAGAGTGCGGTAGAGCAGCAAGACCGATTCAAAGTCAGATCCGGTCAGCGAATACTCAACCTTAGTGACACGCTCGCGCAGGTTAAGCCGCTTTGACTGTGACTCTGGCGGAGCCAGCAACCGCTGTAGCCGCCGGCGGAGGTTAGCAGTCTTGCTGACGTAGGGTTCGGCTGACTCATCGGCGCCGCGCAGCGCAAAGACCCCCGGCGCCGCGACGAATTGCGCAAAGAAGTCCGCGGCATGGTCGGGCGAGAACGAAATGGAGTGCGTCAGCAATTCTTGAGCACCAGACTAAATCAGCTATCAGTCTGGCACAGCCACATGTTGATTCGCACCAGGAATATAAATTGCGTCGAATTCTTGTTTCCATGTTTTCCAGAGCATGGGTCGCTCGCCTGCGGAAAAGAGCGTACCTCCTATCTGGCTGCTTCCTTTGGATGTTACTCAGCCTTCTGTCCCGATTTCCACGCTTTCCTCGCACGCCCCGGTTTCGCAATGTGGATTTGGTTGGAAAGCCAAGTTGCACTCGAATGCTCGCCCCTTTTGTCACACAACCATCAAATCTCAGGCCTGATTGTTCACAACCTGTGGACGCCCCATCGCCCCTGTCCATAGCTGTTTGCACGATATCCGCAGCTTGCACAGACATCGACTACTACTACTGTATTTATATAGATATAAGTATCTATATTCTTAGAAGAAGTAAGCGGCAGACATTCCAGAAGAACGCAAACAGAGAAAATTATGTTGAAAAGCTTTCAAGAGCACAGTGCTCGTAACGGGTAGGAATGCGTGCGGAGATGTGGCAATCGCACCGCCTCAGGCTGCGATTGAAGCTGAGCTGCCATGATCGGAGAATATCTCTCTTAATGAAAATACCACTATTTGAGCACGGACGGACTGTTTCGGCAGAGAGGAATCCTACTTCTGCACAGGGTTTACACAGAGGCTGCACCGTCTGCGGGCGATCATTGCCGCAAAAAATAAGGGAGTCTGCAAGTGCCACGATGCAGGCCGCCGTACGATTCCACAGGTTCAGCTGCTAGTCGGCGGCGTTCCCCTTAGAGGGCGATATCTGCTTTCCGCCTTCGGGGAAGATGTCGAACACGTAATCGTGTGCCGCCAGGGCTGCCGGACTCAGCGTGCCCGCCTGGACGCGCCTGGCGGCCTCTTCACGCGTGAGATCGAAGATGGCCTCCAGCATTTGCTTGCCGTCCTGCTTGTTCGCCTGGCCTACCACAAAGAGCACGCGCGCACTGTGCTGGATATAGTGCGGCGAGGGCAGTTGCTTCATCAGCATTTCCATGATCAGGTTGGCCTTCTCGCGATCAAAGCGTCCACGCTCGCCGCGACGATCCTGCTCGGCAAAGAAAGCCTGTGTCCACTCATTGTGATACTTCCACAATTTATCGAACAGGTCTTTGGTAAAGCGAGTGCCGGCCTTTACGTGGTCGGCGTTCTCTGCCGGCTCGATGCCGTCTTCCGTCATCGCCGGGCGCTTGAGATAACCGTCTTTGGTGATGACTGCCTGATGGCGCAGCAGTGTCCATAGCCATGAGACGTCGATCCGGTAAGTGGCCAAGTCATTCATGAAGCGCAGCTTGAGTTCGTAATCGTCAATGGCTGCGGCAAAGTTGCCGTTGAGGATCTGGAAGCCGTAGTTCGCCGCCATATAAAACGCATGCTGTATTCGCTCGATCGTGATTTCGCCCTTGGGAATGCCGTAGATCGCTTCCCAACGTTCTGGCGAGAGCAGCTTTTCCGGAGTATCGAGCGATTCTTTGGTGATGACCTGCGGCGTGATCTTGCCCTGCAGGTTCAGCAAACCGCGAGACTCAAGCACGCTACGCTCAGCATCGCTCAATCCGCTGGTGGCGGTGGGGACTGCCTGCTCTTTTACCTTGGTGGTCTCTTTAGGCGCATCGAGGATGGCCTGAAGCTGTTCCACCTTGGCCTGCAGCGGCGCGTTGCCGGCGGCCACGTAGTCAGCTTCAGGGCTGGCGACCCAGCTCTGCCGGTAACAATCATAGAGATGGCCTTTCACGCGCTTGGCCAGAATGTCATCGAGCGTGGGCTGCTGGCCGGTTGCGAGAGGCTCGTCAGGTACAAAGATCAGCCCAAGCACGCGCTCACGCAGCTTATCAATCACCATGGCGCGCAGCGCCAGCGGATTGTAGCGAGAGCGACCATAAGGATCATTCGCCTGGTAAATCATGACCGCCGCCATGCCCCCGATGGGCGCGGCATTCTCCAGTTCGCCATTCTTCATTCCGCCCATCAACATCATGAGCGCATTGAAGCGCTGGTAGGCAATCATGTTGGGTGATGCCATGCCGATCGATTGCGGGTCGGGATAAACGCCCTTGGGATCGTCCTTCCACATCTCGATCAGGCTGCCCAGGTAGTCCCAGCGGCCAACGTTGGTGCCCAGCAGCCGCCGGCGCAGAGTCCACGCGATAGCGGGCAGCGTGCGGCCAGCGTTGCCCTCTTCATACAGCATCTTGATCTTGATGGTGCCTGCGGGAATGCCGATCATCTCCTCCAGCCGTGACAGAATCTTTTCTACGATCAGCGCTTCTTTGGGCGTTTGCAGTTTGGGAATATAGAAATACACGCCACTGCCCGCATTTTTGAGCGAGTCGAAATTGTTAAACGCCCAGAGAGTGGTGACGACGATGGTTGCCGGAGCGGGCCTTCCATCGACCGTGACATGGTCGTAATTGATATGCAGTCCCGGCGGGCGACCAAAGCGTGTGGGCCACTGCGCCGGAGGCTTGTTGATGTTATAAGCGCGGGTCTTTCCCTTCTTTACTACTTCATAGGGACGGCCGGTCCAGCCGCCGGCGAAAATCTCTTTCGCATTCTGCAAGGCAGCAAAGACGCCGACAGGCTGATTCGTCGGCGTGCCGTCGGGCAGAAAGTGCGTGGGCGACGCGTCTTCGAAGTCTGGCATGTTCATGGGCGCCGGGCTGTTGAGCGCGTTGAAGGCCATATCCAGCGGATGCCAGGGCCCGGTCAGCTCCAGGCCGGGATTCTTCAGCGGGTGCGCATCTTTTGGGACTGGCACTTCGTCATTCAGGCGCCAGCGCCACTCGCTTTCACGTCCGAGGAAATTATCAATCAGCCCCTGCACGATCTGGCGATACGTCCAGGCGCCGCCCTTAATGGGATCTTCAAATCTCTCTTCCCACTTAGGCCAGCCGTACTTCTCACCCACCGGCGCGGGCGATTCAAGAATATGGCGGCGCGCAGTCAAGGCGGCAGCGATCTCCGGCCGCAGCTCACGGGTGAGCGTGGTAATGGCGTCCTGAACGTTGACGTCACGGCCATTTACCTTCTTGGCGCCGAAGAGGTCAGGGAATTTCTGAAGGATATCGTTGCGAATCATAGGGCGATAGGCTCCTGGGCTGGCTTAAATGACTAAGCTAAATAATCGATTTTACGCCATCGGCACCGCTTCAAGTGAACAGGCTGATAGAATCAGGCTTGTGAAATTCGATCCCATAATACGACTTCGCTCGACGGTGGGTAGCACCAGCCGTGCAGCGGGGTCTTATAAACCCCGGAAATCGCCAGATTAGCGAGCTGGGAGGGGGCAGCACCCTCACCCACCACCAATTCAAATCTAATGTAAGAGCAGCCGGGCTCGACTGGCGGGATGAATCTTTTGGCGTACTGGTCTCATCAAACGCAAGGTTCATATCTAGCCAAAAACAGCTAATTTCAGGTAAAATAACGGTTTACCGCGAAAGGTATCAGAGGCAATGAAGGCAGCAATTCATCCCAAGTACGAAGAAACAAAAGTTCACTGCGCATGCGGAAACGCATTTGTCACCCGGTCCACCCACAAGGGCGCCATTAACCTGGAAATCTGCTCGAACTGCCATCCGTTCTTTACCGGCAAGCAGAAGCTGGTGGACACCGCCGGACGCGTCGAGCGGTTCCGCCGCAAGTATGCCAAGTCCGATGCCGGCAAGGCCGAAGCAGCAAAAACCGCAGAGGCCAAGAAATAAGGCCGCGAGTTTGATTGAGGCCTCCGCCGCGGCGGAGGCTTTGTTTTTGGGTTTTATGTCTCGAGCAGCGAGAGATCCCTATTTGTCTGCTGGTCGGTTCAGGGTGGCGACGATTAATGCTTGATTAACGTTATTGCACTGAGGCAGTATCGAAACAGGTAGGGTTCCCTCGCTCTGCTCGGATGAAGGCACATGAAGAAATTCTGGGAAAATCCGGCCAACACTACCATCGCACCGCAAGGCGCGCGGGTGCCGGACTCTCTCCAGATCGGTGGTGTGCATATCGCTCCGGCAACCATTCTTGCTCCTATGGCCGGCGTCACGGACACGGTGTTTCGCCGCTTTATTCGCAATGCCAGTTTTGTGCGCCCGCCGGGCGAAATCATGTCTGCGCCGGAAGATGCTGCGGAAATGTTTCAAGAGCGGACCGGAGGAGTGGCGGAGAAAAGCACCTCAGCGGTTTCCAAGAACAATGAAATTTCTGGATGCGGTCTGCTGATGACCGAGTTCACCTCGGCCGATGGTCTCTTCCGCACGCGCGAATCGAAGCGCAAACGCTATCTCACTTTCTACGAAGATGAGCACCCTATCTCTGCGCAGCTCTTTGGCAGCGATCCTTACACGCTGGCCGAGTCAGCCAAGATCGTGGAAGATGCGGGCTTTGACCTGGTGGATCTCAACCTGGGCTGTCCGGCCAAGCGCGTGGTGAAATGCAACGGCGGTTCGGGTTTGTTAAAAGATCTGCCGGTGATCGGCACAATCTTTGAAGCCGTGCGCTCGGCAGTGAAGATCCCTTTTACGGTGAAATTCCGCCTGGGCTGGGACGATGAAAACATTGTCTGCGTTCCGCTGGCCAAGATGGCGGAGAACTGCGGACTGAACGGCATTGCTTTGCATGCTCGAACACGCGAGCAAGGCTATAGCGGCAATGCGCGCTGGGAATGGATTGCCGCGGTGAAGGACGCCGTGAAACTTCCTGTGATCGGCAATGGCGACATCCGCATGCCTGAGGACGCCATCGCCATGGTGGCGCAGACGGGCTGCGACGGAGTGATGATCGGACGCACCGCTGCCTCAAACCCGTGGATCTTCCGCCAGATTCGCCAGTATGCCGAAACCGGCCGCTACGACCAGCCGAACGAAGCGGATCGTTACCAGATGATCCGCACATATTTCAAAATGCTGGTGGATGAAACCATGCACGGCTCACCGGGCAAGATGAAGCAATTTGTTGCCTGGTTCACTCACGGGATTCCGGGAGGCAATGCGCTGCGTCGCGCCTGCTATGACGCCCATACAGGCCCGGCCATTCTGGACAGCGTGGAACGGTTCTTTGAAGAGCTGTTGAGTGGCCAGGCGCCGGAGCAGCAGCTTCCTGTAGTCGCGGAACCAGAGATGGATTTATTGCCCGCTTGCGACTGAAGCAGCTTATCCGATCACTTCACGCAATTACTCTTCTGGTAGCTCGGCGACCGCAGCCCCGCTGCGGCTCGATGGCCGGGGCTTCTTTGGGGCAGTAACGTATGAGTGAGGATCCACGGGAGGCTCAGGCTCTTTGCGAGAGCTTCGGCGGAGCCAGCCCGTGAGGCGACGAAAAAGTTTACGGAGCCGGGAATGATCAGATTCAGGCATACAGCACTCCTGCCGGAAAATCGTACCACGCCAGCTCAGCAGGGATTAAGTATCTGGTTGCGAGGCATTTGGTCAAAAAAAGTCAAGAAAATTAGTCATGGCATCCCATTTTTGGCGGGAACCCTGACTCTTACTAGTACGGGCAGGAAAAGTGAGACAATAGAGTGAACCGACGGGTGCTCCTTTTCCGGTCTCCGGAACATCCAATATAAAGAGCCAATGACACAAAATCAGAACCTTTTCTTTCAGAAGTTTGGCATTACTCCCAATGATCTTCAGCGCTACCTGGGTGAAGCACTTTCCGCCGGTGGCGATTATGCCGATTTGTACTTTGAATACCTGACTTCCACCTCCATCAGCGTGGATGAGTCGATCGTGAAATCTGCTTCGCAGGGGATTTCAGCGGGATGCGGAGTGCGCGTTCTGTCCGGAGAGCGCACAGGCTATGCCTATACCGACGATCTGGCTCCGGAGAAAATACTGCGCGCCGCGCGGACTGCTGCGTTGATCGCTCGCGGCCCGGCAAAGAGCCTGATTGAAGGATTTAAGGAAAATTTAAATCACCAGCTGTATCCCATTGCGTCGCCCTCGGCGGATGCGGACATTTCCTCCAAGCTCGAGCTGGTGATGCGGGCGGATCGCGCGGCACGGGCTTATGATCCACGCGTTGTGCAAGTGCGCGCTGGTTACTT
>DATCAX010000046.1:0-6512 GCA_036512375.1 Candidatus Angelobacter sp.
ACTTATTTCTTGACCGGCTGCGCCCGTTCGGTGGCAGGATCGTAGGGCTCAGGCTGTAACTTTCCATTCTGCCGAAGCAGAATCTCCACCTTGCCTTCGGCTTCTTCCAGTTCCTTGCGACAGGAAGAGGAATGCTTCAAGCCTTCTTCAAAGAGCTTCAATGCCTGTTCGAGCGGGACATTACCTCTTTCCAGCTCATCGACGATTTGTTCCAGACGCTGAAGGCAATCTTCAAACTTAGGCACAGAGCCGAAACTCCATAGCTCATTCTACCGCGACAATCCGCTGGTGTTCTGAATATTTTTCCACAATAAATGCTTATAACTGAAAAGCATTCAGCGTTTTGTCAGGGCCCATCCACGGCCTTCGATCAACCAGCATAGTACTCACTGCGCCAGCGGCACGCTGTACTGTGCGGCGATCAACCGCCACTGGCCATCGATCTTCATCCACACGTCGGTCAGGCGGTCACGATATTCATAGCGCTTGCCCTTGAAAGTGCCTGTCTCGTGGTAGGTGCCGATCACCACGGCCACATTTCCGTGCATGCGCACCTTCAGGTCTGACTCTTCCGCCACGTCCACCTGCGTCGCGGTATCGGCGGTGTGCGACATGTATCCCATTTTTCCGTAGATGTTGCCGTCCTCAACGGTAATGATGAAGTCGTCCGCCAGCATTGAAGTCATGAGAGTGATGTTGCGCAGCTTGTAAGCGTCAGTCCATTTCTTTTCCAGGGCGAGAATCGTCGCCTCCGGCGAGGCCTGCTGCGCCATGGAAATCGCGGGCAGGCAGCAAAGGAGCCCGAGAATGAGTAGTCGTTGAGCGTGCATGCCCTTGTTTATGGCACAGTTCATGGCTGGCAACAAGTCGCTTGGCGGCTACCGGGGTTGCCAAAGTAACGTACGGGATCGCCGCGTGATTGGAAAGGCAAAACCGTACCGCGGTGTCTGATTTCCCGGCATGCCGCTCTATGAATACGTCAAACCTTAAAGTAGCGGTTTAACCCGCTGCTGTGGCCGAACCGCTAATCCCATCCAACACGTCGATGGCTGAGCTATACCGCCCCAGCGGCGCGGCCACCTGTGCTCCCTGTACCAGGCCGCGGACTTTATGCAGCATTTCGCGCGCAATCAGGATTCCCTCGGCCCGCGCAGCGTCAGCGTTCGGAGCACGCGCCATGCGATCAATGATTGCGTCGGGCACGGAAACGCGCAGCTCGTTTTTCATGAACTCAGCATTGCGTACGCTGGTAAGCGGCCAGATTCCCGCCAGCACCGGAATGCGGTGATGGTCGATGCGACGCAGGAACTGCTCGAGCAGAGCGATATCGAAGACCGGCTGCGTGACTGCGTAGTCTGCACCAGCTTCCACTTTGTATTCGAAGCGGCGCACTTCTTCGTCAATGTTCACAATCCCAGGATTCGCTCCCACGCCGATCATGAATTTTGTGCCGGATCCGATCGGGTTGCCGCCTACATCCAGTCCGTGATTCAGATTGCGAACAATGTTGACCAGTCCGATTGCGTCCACATCAAACACCGCCGTGGCGTCAGGATAGTTGCCCAGCTTGGGCGGATCGCCGGTAATGCAGATCAAATTATGCAGTCCCGTGGTGTAAGCTCCCAGCAATTCAGACTGCATGCTGAGCACGTTTCGATCACGGCAGGTAAAGTGCAAAACCGTTTCAATCCCGGCCTGCTGCTGCACCAGAAGGCAAAGAGCCATGTTGCTCATGCGGGCGGAAGCGCGCGGGCTGTCCGGAATGTTGATGGCGTCAATGCCGGCAGCCTTCAGAAATTTTGCGCCTTCCACTTCTTTGCGGAAGTCGACTCCCTTGGGCGGCACAATCTCCACTAGGGTTACAAACTCTCCCGCAGCCAGCTTCTTGCCCAGGTTGGAGCGTTGCGAAAGAGGCGGCGGCGTAATGCTGGATTCGCGTTTGGCATCAGTGATTACCCGAAAGCCTCCGGTCTTACCTTTGGCATCAGCCATGCGTAGCGCGGAGTTCATTGCCTTGATGTGCTCCGGCGTTGTGCCGCAGCAGCCGCCCACCAGGTTCACGCCGGCGTTCACAAACTTGCGCGCGTAGCTGGCCATATATTCCGGCGAGCAAAGGTAGATGTTGCGTCCTTCAATGCTCCGGGGAATGCCGGCGTTGGGCTGTGCCGCCAGCGGCTTGTCCGTAAGGCGACGAATGCGCCCAATGGCTTCCAGCATTGCTACCGGACCAACACTGCAGTTGCAGCCAATCACGTCCACGTCCCAGCCATTTAGTTTGGAAGTAAACGTCTCTGGGCTGGCGCCGTCCAGAAAGTTGCCGTCTTCATCAATGGTTACTTGTGCCACCAGCAGCTTGTCCGGAGCGACTTCCCGCGCGGCCAGAATGGCCTGATGCAGTTCTTCCAGATAGCCGAACGTCTCCAGCATAAGCAGGTCAACGCCGCCTGCCACCAGTGCGGTAATCTGCTCGCGAAATGAAGCGCGGGCTTCCTCCCGCGATGTTTTGCCTAAAGGCTCAATACGCAATCCCAGCGGGCCGATCGATCCCGCTACCAGAACGTTGGCGGCTTTTTTCAGGTTGAAGGCGTCCGCGGCTTCACGGGCCAGTTCAGCCCCCTTGCGATTGACTTCATTTACCTTGTCGGCTAACCCATGGCGGGCCAATCGAAAAGAGTTGCCGCCGAAAGTATTGGTTTCAATAATCTCGGTCCCTGCATTCAGGTATTCCTGGTGGATATTGCGTATCAGGTCAGGCTGGGTGAGATTCAGTTCGTCATAACATTTATTAATGAACACACCTTTGGCATAGAGCAGGGTGCCCATCGCGCCGTCGCACAGGACGGGACCTTGTTTCAACCGGGTTAGAAGATCATTCGCCATCGTTACCTACAAGAATACCTTAGCCAGCTTTGTTCACGCCAAGCATGGGCAGGGAGTGGCAAGATTTCCTGCATGGAGCGCGTTCCAGTGCGTTCTATGGATTGCCGGGGAGAGCTCTGCCCGGCACAAAAATTGCGGCAAATGCCGGATAAGCGAGTTGGCAACCGGCTCCAGGCGCTTACAAGTGCCTCTGTTATAATCGCGATTTCAACACCATTGGCGCGGCTCATAGAGGAAACGGTCTAACAAAGAATGCAGCGACATAGCTATCTTTCACAGTTTTTGATTGCGGGCCTGGCACTTGCCATGGCCGGCTGCGGTTCCAGCACCAGCAGCTCAACACCCGCGCCAACCGGTTTGAAAAAGCGTGTATTGCTTTCCAACACGGCATCCAGCACCGTGAACGTGATGGACGCGCAAAAGGACGTTATTAGCACCAAAACTCTGGCCGCTGCCGCGCCAACCAAAATGCTTACGGCCGGCGGAACCACCATTGTGATGGACAGTGCTGGCAGCGACATCACGATCATCGATAACCCCACAGAAGTGGTAACTTTTGCCGCCCCGATTGGTGATCAGCCGTTTGACATTGCCATTACTCCTGACGGCAAAAATGCCTGGGCCGCCATGCGCAACTTTGGTTTTGTGCAATCGGTGGACACAACCACAGGCAACGCACGCCCCGTCCTTCGGATTGGCAATGCACGCCGCCTGGTCATGAGTCCCAAGGGCACCAAGCTGCTTGTTTTTCCTGATCCGCAGGCGCAGGTTGCGCCCAACACGCATACCTTTTTTGTGGTCGATACCGCTACTTCCGCGGTTCAGACCATTACCGATACAGCGCACCTTGACCAGCCATTCACCGCCGTTTTTAACGGTAGTGAGACCCAGGCATTCGTCCTGAACTGTGGCGCGGAATGCGGCGGCGCCACAGCCAGCGTGGTTTTCGTGGACTTCACCAACCCCGCCGCCAACTTCAGCGCTCTCCTTCCTGTTTCCGGCGCAACCGTTGGGCTGTTGAACGGAAGCAATCTCTATGTGGCTGGTACGCCTACCCCGGCTCTTACCGGCCCGGGCGCTGCCTGCCCGCTTTCCCGTTGCGGCGCGCTGACAGTGATTAATGTAACCTCATTCACAGCCGGAGCCGTTGTCCCCATTACAGACGGCGATCACGAGAAGATGGCCTTTGCCAACAACCGCCTTTATGTCGGAGCCCTTGGATGCACCGTGGATCCGGGCATCGCGGCCAACACTGTCCGTGGCTGCCTGAGCATCTTCAACACGGCCACCCCGGGAACCAAGTTTCCGGAGGAATTGGCCTTCCGCCAGAACTTTGACGTAACCGGCCTTCAGCCTATTTCTGGGCGCAGCATTATTTACGTTGTCCAGGGCGCGGAACTCGATATCCTCGATACCAACACTGACGCTCCTGCCTCCGGCGTCACCCAGATCGACGTGGTGGGCAAGGCCTTTGATGTGGTGCAGATCGATCCGTAGGCCCCTCCCCCTCCCTGGGTCATCCCAGAATGGCGTAGGGTTGCGAGGTGGTCATCCCAATCCATCCCAGATTGGCGTGGACTCCAGCGATTCGACTTCAATTGGCGTAGGCTTGCCGCTCACCATTCTCGTATGGCACAGGTGCCCTTGCCTGTGGTTCCTGATCCACGCGCGATCACCCCGTGAACAGCCGGGGGATACCCCTCCTCTCCCTGAGTCATCCCAGATTGGCGTGGGTTTGGGCGATCTCCATTAAATTGGCGTAGGGTTCAGCGTCTTGGCTGAATGCTTTTTGTCAAAGATCTTTCCGCACTCTCATCCAAATTTGGACACGAATGATCGCAGATATCTGCATGTTTGGATAGGCGAATTATAAACGAAAAAATGTAACAAGTCAAGGAGAATGTATAAATCGACTGCAAACATTCTTGTGACATTTCCTGTGATTCGGGCCGAAACGTTTTGTCGTAGTTGGTCATTACGAGTGTAGATCGCGAACAGGATCGCAGATCCTTCTGGTAGGTGCCTGCGTTTGCTATTCCGATTTGTTCGAACCGAGACGCAGACAATACATCATTTGCAGAAAGAGGAATTGGTATGGCTAGAAATACGGAAAAAGCTCAAACCGGCACACTCGGCCTGAATGGCGACACCTCGCCGACAAGCAATGTAACTGCTTCGATGGAATCAGCACGAGCACTGGTGGATGCTCCTGAGTTCGTCGCCAAACGATCTGAGATTCGGAATCGATCAAGCCAGGGGCAGGCCTCATCCGGCTTGGACGTTCCGGTACCGCAGCAGATTATCGATCGATTGTTGGCGAAAGTGCGAGAGTATCGATACATCGAGACTTCCGCACCAGTTGCGGCCCCCTCGAATATTCCAGGGGCGAATGTCTGCAGCTTTGTCGTTCAGGTCAAACAACCAACTTCGCTGAGCGAACTGCAGACGCACGCAGTCAATAAACTGGGACGATCGAAATCCGATGACATTAGCACGGCACTTCATGACTTAGAGTCCTCCGGCATTTATCTGGAGGAGTTGTTCCCGGGAGCAAGCACAAGGCCCGGAGCCGAAGAATTGGCCCAGTTCTTTGTGCTCACCTTCGCGGCTCCATCTGCCATCCTGGATGACTCGGCCTACGATATTACTTATGCTCTCCGTTTGCATTTGGATCTTGCCTATGTTCGTTCAGTTCTTCCTCCTTCGTCAGCTCCAACTGGGGAGCTTAGTAAGGGAGGTAACCCTGATCCGCCTCCCGATCCAGGGCCGAAGCCCCCTCCACCTCCACCCTTCGATTGTGCGTGGTCCTTAAGGTACATGAATGTCCCGTCTGCTTGGACCTTGACGCCGCCCGCTGGAGGCGCACAATTTGGGGCTGGCATTCTAATCGGACATCCGGATACGGGGTGGCATCCGCATTTTGATGTCAATGCCGGTGTAGAGATCAATACTTCTTTAGGATGGAATACTCTCGATCTCCTATTGCCTTGGGATAGGCACAACGCAATTGACCCGTTGCAGATTTTGCCCCTGGAGATTAACAGAGGTCATGGGACCACATGCGCCTCAGTTGCAGTAAGCCGCGGGGGTGTCACACCCTTCGATCCCAAACAGTGGATGAGCGGAACTACCGTGGATGCCTCGGGTAGCCCCAAGGTAGCCGGTGTTGCCCCGGGAGCAACTATTGTTCCGGTTCGATGCACCAATCAGGTCTTTATCACCGAGACGGTGAATCCTGCCTTCTCCCGCGCTCTTTACTATGCTGCATTCGACGCCAATGTCGATGTGATTACTTGCAGCCTGGGCATTTTGCTCACCGCATCACCGGATATCTTGTCGCTGGTCTTTTCCATTCTCGCCAAGAACATCATCTTCGTCGCGGCAGCAGGCCAAACGGACCTGAATTTTATACCGGTCCCTGCAAGTATCCCCGGTGTGGCTGCGGTAACCGGATCAGACTCAAACGGCAGACAGGTGGGAAACACAGGAGCAAAAGTTGCAATAGCAGCGCCCGCTCTGGATATTTATGAAGCGAGCTTCGTATTCGACGCTAATAACAATCCTAGTGCTATCAGGGAAAGACTTCCCAACGTTGCGACTTCATTCGCCACAGCGCAGGTTGCCGGCGTTGC
>DATCAX010000047.1:0-6709 GCA_036512375.1 Candidatus Angelobacter sp.
TCGACTCCCGGCAGACCGCTGCTGCGGCGCAGTATTTCCCGCAGGAACGGCGCTTCCTGGACAGGAGTTGCGTAGAGGTTGGCCTTGGGGTCATTTGGATAAGGCAGCCTCGTCCGGACCATCATCACGCTCTGTGGATTGAATCCCAGCCGCACATTGAGCAAATCCCAGAAACTCCGCAACAGAAGGCTCGCGGCAACCATTAACATCAACGAAAAAGCAAACTCTGCTATTACCAGCAGACGGCGCGTACGCACCTGTCTGGCGGAGCCGGTCGAGCCGCGCCCTTCCTGTTTGAGCACATGCGTCAAGCCTAACTTACCGGCCTGCAAAGCGGGAGCCAGACCGAATAACACACCCGTGAGCAGAGAGACGCCTAGGGCAAATAGCAAAACGCTCCAGCTAATCGATATCTCATTCATCTGCGGCAGACTGTCTGGAACCAACCGCAACAGAAATCCCTTGGAGAAATAAAGAATGATTAAACCTGCTATTCCGCCAAGCAGGGAGATAAACATACTCTCAGTCAGTAATTGCCGTACCAGTTGTTTCCGCGTGGCCCCCATCGCCTGGCGAATAGCCATTTCCCGTCCTCTCGCGCTGGCACGCGTCAGCAGGAGATTCGCGACGTTCACGCAGCCGATCAGCAGGACCAATCCTACAGCGCCAAACAAAAGAAACACTGAGCGACGGACATCGCCGACTACGACTTCTTTGAGCGGCACTAATCGCACCCTCCAGGCGGCTTGCGCGGGATAATCCTTGGGAAATTGTCTCTGCAAGGATGCAACCACCGCGTCAATCCGACTCTGCGCTTCCGCCACAGTCAGTCCAGACCTGATTCTGGCGATTGCTCCAGGAAAATGGCTATCCCGCCGTGGAGGATCTGAGGCGCTCGGAGTGAACGGCGGACCGGAGAAGCCCGCCGCGCTAAAGACTTCTCCATTTCTTTCATCTGGTGTTTGTCCGGGGTTGTGAAAACCAGGCGGCATGACGCCAATGATCTGGTATGAGTCGGTGTCTAGCTTGATCGTCCTGCCCACAATATTAGGATCACTCCCGAAGGCGCGTTTCCATAATCCGTCACTGATCACAGTTTGGAGATTAAATCCGGGGGTTGGGTCATTCGGATCAAACGTGCGGCCCAACTGCGGTTTGACGCCCAGCAGGGTGAAATAATTCGGCATCACCGTAACTAATCCGACCCGCGTAGCCTGACCCGAGCCTGTAACATTTTGTTCATCGTACCAATTCGGTGAAATCCACTGAAAAATACCGGAACGCTGAAAATCCCATACCTCCGGCGTTGACATTCCCACATCCTCACTGCCAACGCCGGGAAGGTCATCCTGGATGCGTACCAGTTGTTCGGGCTGGGGGTACGGCAGAGGACGCAACAGCGTAGCATCCACTATGCTGAAGATTGCCGTCGTCGCTCCAATGCCCAGCGCAATCGTCAGCACAGCAATCGCGGTAAATCCAGGAGAACGGCGCAGGGTGCGCAATGTGTAGCGAATGTCTCTAAGGAGATTGTCCCACCAGAGTCCACCGCCGGATTGTTCGCGCCCGAAACCGCTCGCCTCGTGATTGTCTGGCAACATAGGTAAAGCTCCTCGCTATTAGGATAGTTCACTGTTCAAAAAATTCATTTTCAAATGATCATCCACCCAGTTCAGCAGCTTTCCGCGGAGCGGCGTCGTGCTGCAGACATGATTCTATCCCTACTATGCCGCCGGAAGAAAAAAATCCCAGGACACTCACTGTTCGAAATTCATCTTGCGCATCAATTGTTTAAATCGGGGCTCCTGACGAAGAGTATCCAGTGTGGGATCAACTTTCAGGTAGTTCATCCGGTTGCTTCGCTCCGCGTAAGACTTTTCTAGCAAGCTTAGAGCACGACCTTTATCGCCCAAGGCCACATAAACCTGCGCTAAACCATAGAAAGCGTGTGCCGGGTGATGCTTCAATCGTTCAAGCGTGTCCTGGAGCTCTGTTTTGTCTCCAGCCATCGCATAGGCATAGGCAAGTCCGGCGAGCGAGTCCGCATCGCCAAAACTTCCCAGCTTCATTTGCTCGATTCCCTTGTCAAATTGGCCTAGATGGATATAGACGAAGGCCAGGTAGAAATGGCCAGGGGGGAATTTACTGTCCTTTTTTAACGCCTCCAGTCCCTGTGCAAGAGCTGCATCGTCCTGATGCTCCCAAAAGAGGATCCGGGACAGGGCCCGATTGGGTGAAGGGCTTTTTTCGTCAATTGCCTGCGCCAATTTCGCTTGCGCCTCGGCCTCTTCAAACCTGCCCAAGGAGCCCAGGATAATACCTAAACCAGTGTGGGCCAAGATGTTATTTGGGGTGAGTTCAACAACGCGCTTCTGTTCTTTCACGGCTTTGGGCCAGTCGTACTCATTGTCATAGTAGATTGAAGCGAGCTGATCGTGCGCCTGCGGCAAACTGTCATCCAGCTCAACAGCCTTGAGCGCAGCGGCCTCCTGCTGGCGATACACGCTTACCGGAGTTGCCTGGCCGGATACGGAATGACCCAGCAAGTCTATTGCATCTGCCTGACCGATGTACGCCAAGGCGAATTGAGGGTCCTTCTTCACGGCCTGACGGAAAAGTTTCAGCGCCTTCTTGGCGTTCAGCAGCGTTCCGCCAGTCCAAGGATCGCTTTTACTAAGATAATCCAGCCCTTGAATATAGAGGTCATTGGCCTCGGGGTTCTTGGAATAGACTTTTTGTCCAGCCTCTTTCGACAGGTCGCTTTCATTGCGCACGAATAAGCCCGATGATTCCGGAGCCGGATACGCTGAGTTAAAACCAAGCAACACGCAAAACGCCACAAGATATCTAGTTTTCATATTACCCTCCAAGGTTTTTTGGTTTCTCAAGCGGTCTGTGCAACGGATGGTTGTTCGACTATTCTGCCGCAGTCCAGCCGAATGATACGATCGGCGATATTGTAATAACGTTCGTCATGGCTGATCACGACGACAGCCTTACCCTTAGCCTTTAATTCCGGCAAAAAAGTGTGATAGAAGACCTTCTTAAAGGATGGGTCCTGGTCCGCTGCCCACTCGTCAAAAACATAAATCGGACGGTCCTCCATGTATGCGGTAAGCAACGCCAAACGCTTACGCTGGCCCTGCGACAGGTTGGTTGTAGATAAGAAGCCATCTTTGATCTCGACCTCGTGATCGAGTTCAAGCTGGGTAAGATAAGTTTTGGCATGTTCGTCGAGTTGGGAACTCTCCAAACCCAGGAGACGGTCGAAGAGGTGAAAGTCGGCGAAGACAACGGAAAAATACTGACGATAGCGCTCCCGGTTGGAATCTGTAACGATTTGACCGTTCAGGTACACTTGTCCACTTGCCGGGACATAGAGGCCAGTCAGGAGTTTGGCCAGAGTCGTCTTACCACTGCCGTTACCACCGACCAGGAAGACCACTTCTCCAGGAACCATGCTTAGACTCAACGGCCCGACAATGAAGTCATGGATCTCCCCCTCGCGTTGATAAGCATGGGTAACGTCTATCAAGTCCAGACGCTTGAACTCGCATTGGAGATCGTTGTGGATGGCCGAGTCCGGTTCGGCGCGGAGAGCAGTCAAATTCAGCTCCAGATCCTCAATCTTCTGAAGCGCAATCTCAGCACGCCTGAAATCACGATGAGAATCTTTGCTTAAGACCCCCTGCAGAGTTGCCATCATGAACACCAGGGCAATGGTGTAGCCAACCCGTTCCTGGGGGTTGAGATTGATCAAAGGTACGGCAAGTAAGAGGGCACCGATCAGAACGAAGCCTGATATCTGCGCCCAGGCGCTAGCCGCGGTGGAAGACGTCAAACCTGAGACATTGTGAGCACGTATCGAAGATGCCGACGAGTGGAGGACTTGAGAGAGAAAAGCCCGGCGGCGCCGCTGGTGTAACTTGAGTTCCTTGGCGCCTCCCAGGAGCGAGCGAAAGTGGTGATAGAGGTCATCGGTCGCTTGCCGTGCCAGCCGCAGAGAGTTTGCGGCCTTGGATGCGGGAAACCGATAGATTGCCAGGCAGAAAACAATAAACCCAAGTGCGATCACAAGTACCATCCGCGAAAGCCAGCCCAGGTAAACCAGACCACCTGCAAAAATTGTCAGGTTGAGGCAGGTTGTGGGAACGGTTAAAAGCGCAAAGCCGAATGTCTGCATATCCTGGGTCAAGACGACCAACAGCCGGTGTACGCCATGCTCTTCCAGAAAGCGCAGTGGCGCCCCAGCGATCTTTCTTGGTAACCGCATCTGCAAGTCGAAGACTGCTTGTTGGGCCATCCGCGAGATGAGAATTTCAGCGGCAAACCGGCATAGCGGCAGCAGGAAGCAAAGGCCAACAAAACTCCAAAGGACAACTTCTTTGGAAACCAGCCGGCCCTGCAGGACCATACTTGCGAGGCCTAGCAGCGCGATGCCACTGGATCCGCTCAGGATAGTTAACGCCATGGCGGCAGCAAACCGGCCAGGAGAATACCGCCAGAGAAATAAAATGCACTTGATCATCGGCCTGGTAAAATCATCCTTTCCATGGGTAACCGGTTCAGCTGGCTAGCGGGGTATCTTGGGCCGGGCGAATTGCCAACTCAGTAACCGCCCCTGGCATGAGTAATGGCCAACCCTTGCGCAGTACATAATCCAACCATACTCCGGCAAACTGCGAGGTCAGGACTGCCGCCAGCACGAGTGTGGTGTAGAACTTCGGACTGATGATCCCCGCATCGAAGGCAACGCTCGCTAACACGATTCCTGGTCCGCCGCGCGCGTTTGTTGTGATCGCCAGATTTATCAGGTCCAATCCCCGGAAGCCTGCGAGGCTGCCTGCTAAAGCAACAGAGGTAATCTTGACGATGCAACTTCCGATGAAGAACGCTGCTATCATCCCCAGCGAAACACCGTGGATAAGGATATTAGTGAAACATCAGGATGCAGCCGCAGGGAGTCCATCGTAAACAATCCTTCCTGATTCCAGCTTGATCATGCGGTCAGCTACATCAAAATAGTGATCGTCATGGCAGATGATCAAAACCATCTTGCCCTTCGCCTTCAGTTCCGGCAGAAGGTGACGGTAAAAGAACTCCTTGAACTCCGGGTCCTGGTCGGCAGCCCACTCATCGAATACGTAAATCGGGCGGTCCTCAAGACTTGCGGTAAGCAGCGCCAGGCGTTTCCTCTGGCCCTGAGAAAGTTGAGTTGTGGAGAGCACTCCATTCTGGATGGTCACCACGTGTCCGAGTTGCAACCGTGCCAGGTACTCCCGTGCGCGATCGTCGAGATCCGGTTTCTCAAGGCCCAATAAGCTTTCAAAAAGGTGGAAGTCGTAAAAGACGGTGGAGAAATGCTGGCGATAAAACTCCCTGTTTTCATCTGTAATTCGTCGACCGTCCAGCAGGAGTTCTCCATCTTCAGCGGAGTAGAGCCCAGTAATGATCTTGGCGAGTGTCGTTTTGCCGCTGCCGTTTCCACCCGCCAGGATAACCAGTTGACCTGCTTTCAAATTTATGTCGATGGGACCGAGAGTAAAAGCTTTTTTCTCTTTCTTGCTGTGATACGCATGCGTAATCGCTCTCAAGGTCAAATCCTCACACCTGAGGCCAACATCTGTAGCAACGTCCTGCTCAAGTTCGAGGACGCCGGGGCTTTCCAGTTGCCGGGTCAGGGCATCCAGTCTTTGCAGAGCTATGTCAGCTCTGCTTAGAGACGGCAGTCCATTCATGACAAATTGCAAAGCCGAGGTGATGTACAGCAGAGTAATAATGCTGCCAGCCGGGACTGCCATACCAGAATGGCCGGCGCCGGAGGAATAAAGAATCAACCCGATGGCTGCAAAAACCAGCATCTGGCCAAGACTGTTGGCAATGCCGTGGAGATAGAAAGCATTGAGCAAATGCTTGCTTCGCGCGGCAGCGGTGCCATGCAAGATTTCTGAAAGAAACACGTGCCGCCGTCGAGAATGCAATTTGAGTTCTTTTACACCTTCGGTCAAATCCTTAAAATGACCCCACAGAACATCCAACTCTTGCCGGGCTGCCTGAAAAGATCGTCCGGCCCACCTGCTGGGCAGGTCATAAACGAATAGACCTAGAAACAGGAAGCCAAGAACCACCAGCAACACCTTCCATGACAACCACCCGAGATAGAGAAAGCCGCTGAGCGCAATTGAAAGATTGAGGCACAGCGCCGGTATTAGATTGAGAGTGTCGACTATTCCGGGAATATCATCCGTAAAAGTAGTCATGAGGGGTTCGGGCCCCAAAATTTCGAGATGACGCAACGCAGCCCGAAGAATCTGGCGACTGAGCCGCATGCGGAGGGTGAAAAGCTCTTCCTGGGCCAGACGCAGTAAGAGCACTTCCGACACAAACCTGGTCAGGGGCAAGAACAAACACAGAGCAAGAAGAACGCATGCCAAAGTGAATGTCGAATACCGGTTTCCACCCTTCAACACGTTCGTGAAGAGCGCAAGCAGAGCCATACTGCTGAGGCCGCTTACCATGCCGGCAGCCACAGCAACAAGCAGCCGAGAACGTGCATTACGTGCGAAAAATCGAATTACATTCATAAATCCTTAAAAAGCCCTCTTGCTAGCGACGGTTTAGCATCATCGTGCCTGGTAACCCGTGATCATTCTTGATTTGGTTGACGCGCTTGCCCTAAGCGTCGACGCGCGAAGCCGGCGATTGCAAG
>DATCAX010000048.1:0-7043 GCA_036512375.1 Candidatus Angelobacter sp.
GCAGCAAGCCGCTAAAGCGCAGAGACAGGCGTCATCCATCAGAAATCTAGGGAGGCTGATTGGAGAAATAACCAGCCTCCCCGGTGGTGGATTAACTGCGTAACGCAGTTCAAGTTGAAACGGCAACGCGCACACGAAACCGACGAGGCTCCCTGGACATGGGATTGCTCCCGACCAGGGAACGCCGTTGATCTTCGTTACGCAGACGCTTCTGGGGGAGGAAATCCGCCGTACCAAATGCGCCGCAGTCGTGTTGTTGCCGTCTCCTGTCCCTGGCTGATCGCTGCGCCGGTCGAGCGGGCCAGCACGTGCGACGCTTGGGCATGCGAACTGACATCAACACCCGATTAGCGGGATCGTGATGCTGCACCAGAACGCTGCCCTTTGCCAGGGCGCACCCCAACCACCACACCACTCCGTGCGCAGAACTTCTTGCTGCGAATAGCACGGTTTGAAAACTTCGTTGCGGAAAGTATCGCTGTGTGGCTGCTGCTGATGCCTTTTCATTTCAACAGCAACGACTTAAGAGCAGATTAGTGTTTGATTAAAAATTCTCATCAGCTTATTGAGGAAGGAAATGTGGCTAAGCTAAGAGATCTCGAGCCCGATGGACTTCATCAGCTCCACACCGTTGCTGGTGGTGACGACGCCGGGCCGCAGACGATAGTCGAACGATAGCCTGTCATCTTCAAAGCGTTCCTGAAAATGCGCGTTGCGCACACGCTCAGGAAAAACTTCTTCCAATGACGTGAGGGCAAGGTCATGAGTCGTGACCAGCCCGATCGCGGCATTACGAATCAACGTGCGCAGCACACCTTCCGTGCCCACGCGTCGATCGTGCGAGTTGGTGCCCTGCAGGACTTCGTCGAGTAGAAAGAGCGCCGGCTGCGTGGAAGAGAGGTCGACAACCTGCCGCAGCCTTTTGATTTCGGCATAGAAATGCGAGATGCCCTTTTGCAGCGAATCGGACACACGCATGGAAGCGCCCACGGCAACGCGCGAAAGCCGCAGGCTGCGGGCTCGCACCGGTGCGCCCATCATGGCCAGAACAGCATTGATGCCAACCACGCGCAGGTACGTGCTTTTGCCGGACATGTTAGAGCCGCTCACCAGAAGCACCTGGCTGTTTCCGCCCAGTCTTACGTTGTTGCGCACGCATTTTGCCGCGGGTAATAAAGGATGGCCAAGAGCGTCGCCGTGAAAGCAAACTTCAGCTTCAGACGGCGTGAAGTCCGGGAAAGGATCTTGAGGATGCTCGTAAGCGTAAGCAGCAATTGAAGCAAGCGTTTCGATTTCTCCAACAACGTCCAGCCACGCTTCAATGCCACTGCCGTATTTGCGCCGCCAGCGCTCCAGCGCAAAAGCAATTTGCAGGGAGTAGAGCAGCGGGATATCGAAAATGCGCACGAACCAGTTGTGCCGCGAGTCGTCCAGATCAGCAAGCGTGTCCAGACGGGCGATGCACGCGGAGGGCAGGCCATGACTGAGAAGTCGCGCCTGCAATTGCTGCAGCATGGGCGACTCAAACTTCTCGGCTTCAATGCGGCTCAGCAGCAACGCCAGGGAGTCGAGATCTCTGTGAGTGTCGCCCACGCCGGCAAAAATCTTTTCCAGCCGATGGCGCGCACGGAACATGATTACGCCATTGACAAGTAGAAGAAGGACAAAAGGAGTCCACAGCACCATGAAGCCGAAGATCAGAGCAGCAACGCTAACGATAGCCAGACCGGCGGCCCACCAGCGGCCATCTTTCAGACCGCTTTCTTCCCGGGCCCACGCGATCAGCGCTTCAGGTTTGGCGGCGATGCGCTCGCTCTCGCCGCTTACGCCAAGGTCTTCGCGCAGGTCGAGCCTCGATTTCAACTCGGCGACAGCCACCTGGCGCTTCCCGATTTCCTCCACGTCAGCATGTGTCAGCAGCCAGCGCGCCAGACACTGCTTGCCCATGTTGGTGCGGGCCGTGGAGAGCAACTGGAAGAGGCTGCCTTCGCCCAGAATGTCCAGGTCTTCGGCATACAAGTGCAGCGGGTCCTTGAATTCTTCACCGGTCTGCCCGTTACCGGACCAGCGATCTTCCATCCGCGCCAGTCCACGAGCGTAGACAGCAACCGCGCGCTTCGCCATGTTCATCGCACGTACAACGCGCCGGTGCGCCGCGACAAGCGCGATGAATAAGATGATCGGAGCCAGCAGCCAATAAACGGCGGGAGAGCCGGTTTTGCCGGTGATCCAGCACTGGATCAATATCATTACAAAAATCGCGATGCGAGCATTGCCAAGCCAAAGATGTTTGCGCTGGAGTTGCGACGCTTGCGTTTCGCGCTCTTTCAGTCGGCGTGAATACTCCTGGTGAGCGGCAGCGTCAGGCGCACTGCCGGCGGGCGGTGTAATTTCGGGTTCCGCTACGATGGAGTTGTTCACTACATACCATTCTGGCTGGAGCGCCGGGCAAATGCAAAAAGGGCACGGACCAACTCGTGCCCTTAAGTTCTGCAGGGGCTGAAGCCCCAAATCCTAACCACTTCTTTACGCGGCCCTAAAGGTGTAAAGTTCCCGGACATTCTTCATAGATCGTTCTCCACACATCCTTCACACTTCAGGGCCGCTCTTCCACGGCGTGGATCACCAGACACGGCACGCATTCGGTGGCGCCATGGGCTGGCCCGGTTTGCAGCCGAAGGCTTTCTGGAATTCCGGCATGTTGCGGACAACGCCATTCACGCGCCATTTTCCGGGCGAGTGCGGATCCACGCGAACCAGCATTCTGGAAAGTTCCGGAGTAGTGTTCTGGCACCAGACGCGGCCAAAGCCCAGAAAGAAGCGTTGATCCGGAGTGTAGCCGTCAATCTTCTTGTCAGGATCTTGTTTGGCCTGGGCCATCAGGTCATGCAGCGCCATCAAAGCGATGCGGGCGCCGCCATTGTCCGCGGTGTTTTCACCCAGCGTCAGGCGGCCGTTCAGCTTCAGGTCGTCCACTGCGGTGAATGAGCTGTATTCATCGGCAACGCAGCTGGCGCGTTGTTCAAACTCCTTGCCATCTTCGGCGGTCCACCAGTCGCGCAGATTGCCTTTGGGATCGAACTTGCGGCCCTGATCGTCAAAGCCGTGCGTGAGTTCGTGGCCAATCACCAGTCCAATGCCTCCCATGTTGATGGCATCATCCAGCGTGCGATCAAAGAACGGCGGCTGCAGTATGCCGGCGGGGAAGACGATTTCATTGTGGCTTCCGTTGTAATAGGCATTCACCGTTGGTGGAGTCATGCCCCATTCCAGCTTGTCCACGGGCTTGCCAATCTTCTGCAATTGCCTGTTGGACTCAAATTCGCTGGCGTGGTAGAGGTTTTCGATCATGCTTCCGCGAACAATCTTCAGCTTGCTGTAGTCGCGCCATTTATCTGGATAGCCAATCTTGTTGCGGATGGCCGCCAGCTTGAGCATGGCTTCTTTCTTGGTCGTATCTGTCATCCATGGCAGGCTGGTGATGTCGCCCCTCAGGGAATTTTCCAGCGCATCCACCATCTTCAGCATGCGCGCCTTGCCTTCGGCGCCAAAGGTGGCGTCAACGTAAGGCTGCCCCAAGGCTTCGCCCAGAGCGTTATCTGTGGCGTTGATGCAGCGCTTCCACCGGACCGGCAGTTCTTTTTGTCCGGTGATAGCCTGCTGAAATTTAAAATCCTCCTGCACAAAATCGTCTGAAAGCCAGCTGGCGGCATTGCTCACCATCTGCCAGGTCATGTAGGTCTTCCACGCGTCCAGCGGGGTGGATTCAATCACGGCATTTATGGCCTTGAAGAAATCCGGATTGCCCACATTCAGCTCGGTAAAAGAAGGCGCTCCGCTGGCCGCAAAGTAACGGTCCAGATGAAAATTAGGAGCAAAGGCCTCAGCCTGGGCGACAGTCATTTTATGGTCGCGATTTTTAGGATCGCGGCGCAGCGTGCGCTCCATGTAGGCCTTAGCCAGATCGGTTTCAATTTTCAGGACGGTGTCCGCGCTCTGGCCTGCCTGCTCCGGTGATTGGCCGATCAGCGAGAAGTCTTTCTTCAAATGGTCGACAAACGCCTTGCGGATGGCGAGCGTTGGAGCGTCATCTTTCAGGTAATAGTCGCGGTCCGGCAAAGACAGGCCGCTCTGGTCAATGCCTGCGATGGTGAGATCTGCGTTGTGCAGATCAGGACCGGCTCCGAAACCCAGAAGCGGGTTGGGACCGATCATCTGTTCATGGCTCATCACCTCCATCATCTGCGTTTTGTCTTTGACGGCGGCAATGCGGTCCAGCTCCGGCTTCAATGGCGCGGCACCGGCCTTGTTGGCAGCGGCTTCATCCATGCATGAGGCATAGAAGTCGCCTATTTTTTGCGTCAGCGCGTTGCGCCCGGGATCATTGCGCGCCGCCTTTTCCAGAATCTGGCGCAGAACCAGAAGGTTGTGTTCATACACTTCGGTAAAACTGATCCAGGCTGGCTGGTCGGCGGGGATGGGATTGTTCTTGATCCAGTTGCCACAGGCGTACTGGTAAAAATCGACGCACGGATCAATCGTCTTATCAATGTTGGCGATATCGAATTTGGGTGCAGGATGCTCTGGGGCAGCGTTGCCGGCTGCCGTTGTTGGATTGGCTGCGGGAGCCGTGGGACCGGAATCGGTCTTGGCGTTGCCGGTCTTCTTGGTAGAACTAAGGTCAGGTTTTTGCGGCGTCGGTTGCGGCGACTGGCCCAGCGCCACAGTGGCGACGAGCAGCAGCATTCCAATGAAAGACAGCAAGTGCTGATGCAACAGGTATTTGCGCATACGAATTCTCTCCTCCAGCCAAAACAGCTCATTGTATAAGACGGACGAGGACGGAAGAAGTTGGCGACTGGATTTGGTAGTGTGCCTGTCTGAAATTTCTCTCACTGGACAGGAGGCGTTAAAACACGCTGCGTGCCTTTTTGCTGAATTCGTTTCTCAGGCGAGTGAAAACGACGTATCAACATAATGCCCGCGCTTACTGTTTTCTGTGCTTCACCGGCGACTTAGGCGCAAGTTCCAGAGTGGCCACGGCAAACTGGTCTCCCTGCGCTTGCCGGTTGCCTGCAGCCGCCAGCCGTCAAGTTCACTGCCTTTGGCGCGGAGTTTGAGGAATCCACCTACCAGCTGCTCATGGAAGCTGGGAAACCAAACGCTGAGGTAGAGTCGGTCAGCCATGGAGCCGCTATTGTAATCTGATGGCGCGTCGAAGTGCGGCGACAGCAAAGAAGGCGCGTCAACCCGCGGTGATCACGGGCTTCTTCGCCTCTTTCACCCAGCGCCATACAAAGCCCACGACGACGAGACTCAGCACGACGATGACGACGGGCCAAAAGAGATCGTGCAGCGGAGCAATCCTTGAAGGGAAGTAGCGCAGCTCAAGAAACGCTCTCATGCGCTCAGGATCACCCGCACCGTCCGAACTATACATGTAGTCGCGAAAGAGCCGCGCGTAGGGCCGGTAAGCGAAATACAGACAAATACAGCTTGTGAACAGGACAAACGGTCCGTACTTACCGGCGCCGTCCATCAAGGCGTTGAGCCGGCGGCTGGCGCGGAAGCCGAGCCACTGCCGGCTGAAGAAGTAGCCGATGCCGAGCAGAGTACCGGCCATTGCCAGGATGGCGAGCCCGCTGGAAACGCTCACGGCGATGCCCAGCGATGTGATGTGACCGACAACCGCTTCCCAAATCCCCCTACCGACAACTGCTTCCCAAATCCCCCTAGGGTTGGAATAAATCTCCCGCTCCGCCTGGAGTTTGTCCACGATTTCTCTGCTGCGAAGCTCTTTCTCAGGCTGCGGCCATTGCTGGTAGAGCGCCAGCAGCTTCTTGCGCGCGTCCATCTGCGAATCGCGGCTGAACATTCGTTCGTAGTTGGTTTGGGCGTGGCTGCGCATGAGCGCGGCAAAGTGCTCGCTCGTGGAGTACAACGCTTCAGCTTGCTGGGGATGCCCGGCAGCCAGCGCCTGATCACCATGAAAGAGCAGGAAATTCGAATACAATATGATCTCCCACCAACTGGGGTGCGGATGGTGGAATATCCCCTCCGCAACCGGCAGCGGATCGCTCACTCCCAAGCGCACAAATATGTCGCGCTCCAGCTTCATGCGGCGATCAAAATAGCTGTCATAGCGTGGCGCAGCAAAGGCTTTGTCCATGTTGGCCAGCCATGCCTTCCGGTACATAAGCTGTTCGCCATCTTGAGGCGAAAGGACCCCGGCAAGCCACTTGCCGGGGCCGGCAAGCCACTTGCCCCCCGTCAGTCGCACAGACTGGGCCTCCAAGATATAGGGAGTAGCGTTGTCCGGGTCCCATTGCTCAAGCTTCCGGACCCACGCTTCGCGCCGCTGCCGAGGGATGATTTCGTCGGATCCGATCCCGTTCGTGTTTTGAGCCAGCACAATGGCCAGCACCCAGGTCAAGCTGGGATCTTTGGAAACCGCGTCTTCTGCTAGTTGAGCCGATTCCAGCATATTCGTCGTACGGAGCGCCGCGAATGCCAAGCCTGAAGCATCGCCCTGGCGCTTTGCCGCGAGTGTCACCGGATCGAGGCTCCCGACTTTGTCCCCTATTGTCGAGGCGTTCCAGCTTCCCAGCGAGGACTGGATGCCTTCACGAAACACTGGTGATAGCAACATGGCGAATGACAGCACGACTGCCAGAAAAGCAAACCGCTGGAGCGGCGAAGGAGGGTTGGTTTCCGCCGGGCCTGCTCCGCGCACGCGGATTCCGCCGGTAAGCGCGCGATTGAAAAGAGATTTGCCCAGAAACATTCCTCCGCCCAAAGCCCAGAGGACCGGGCTGAGCACGCCGTCCACCGACGGCAACTCGGCCAGTATGGCGTCACCCCAGGGCTGTAGATCCTCCGGGAGATCGCGCGCGAAGATATGCAAGAGACGTTCAGAGAATTGCGTTGCTGCAGAGTGTAGATTCATGGTCCCGCCTATGCCTCAAAGTACGCCGGTTTCAATTGCGTCACGCGGCTGGGGTTGGCTTCAATAGCCCGCCGCGCGGCTTGGGCTCCGTCGGCAG
>DATCAX010000049.1:0-3336 GCA_036512375.1 Candidatus Angelobacter sp.
CTTGCGCTCCTGGATATTTTTCCAGTTCAGCTTGCCCATGCCCAGGCCGTCAATACCGTATTCCTCGGCGTCCTTGAGATGGTCATAAATTTCCGCGTTGAACAACAAAGCTTTGGTAGGGATGCAGCCAACGTGCAGGCAGGTGCCCCCGAGCTTGTCTTCTTTTTCGATCAGGCAGGTCTTCAGCCCAAGCTGGCCGGCGCGGAAAGCGGCTGAGTATCCGCCGGGGCCTCCGCCGATAATGGCAACGTCATAAATTGTGTCTGGCAAGATAGCGCTCCCTCTGGTCGGAAAATCGTGAGCAGGCAAACATTTGATTGTAAACCGGACGAGGCTTCTGCCTCAAAACGCCGGCCGGACGTTTCCGTGTGCCTGAGAGATTTTCTCTGTGACTATTAGATTAAGGAGGAGGTAAGAAGGATTCGCGGCCACGCCAGTCGCCCCATATCCGCGCAACTCCCGCTACTTCTTTGCTTTACGCCGAGGGCGCTGCTTGGCTGAAATTGAGCGGATAGTGAGCTTTCCGGTGCCTGCTGTTGGCAGCGGAGTTTTTGCCTGAGAGATGGCAGCGGTGATTAACGCTGCAACTTGGGGATCAGACAACGTCTTGGCCGATTCGAGACGGATAAAGCGGTTTTGAGTTCCCGAACCAAGCAGCAGCTTATGCGGGTCTGGAACATCTGCGCCGCGATAGAAGGAAAGCCCGACTCCGCCGGCACCAGCGGCAATGGAGACAATGCAGCCAGAAGGGCGCTCTGTGGAGCAGTAACCAATGACAAAAAAGTTGTAATTGTCATAAACCAATTCATTCGCGGAGGGCAGGCGGTTGCGAAGGACTTTGCGTACGGAGCGAATCAGCGCTTGCTGATCGGGATCAAATTTAGCAATGAAAGCTTCGAGCTGTTTTACAGCGCTAGCCTGCTGGGCTGTGTGTCCAACTTGTTCGTACCTGTTTTTTTTATCCCTGATTTCTGGATTTTCGATTTCTTTGTTTTTGGTTTCATGGTTTTTGGTTTTAGTCGCCCGCTACAGCTGAATCTGATCGCTCCACAAGATTCAGACCCAGGCGATTTTAGTCCAGCTTGCGTTCTTGAGCCCGGAGCCCCGCTTTTTATTTTGGCGGCCCAGCCGAGGTACTGTGCTAGCCTTGGCTCGTTATGTCTTCCATATTGATCATTCCTGTTCCGCCTGTAAAGCTGGCCCGCGCTGTCTGGATTCGCGTAATTGGCCTGCTGCTGCTTGGCTTGCTGTCGGCCGGGGCACTCGGGTTCTATGGGTACGAGCTACATCGTTTGAGAGAGGCTTTGGATACTTACAAACAGGCCGCGGCGCTGCATCAGGTACGGACCGAAGCCATCAACCACCTCAGCGACATGGAAGCGGCGTTCAATCGCTATCTGCTGGACGGGAACTCCGCGAATACAGGATTGATCCTGGCCGACAAGCAGAGGATTGAGCAACTGGCGCAGTCGAATGCCGACACGCAGAATGACAAGCTATTACAGGGACTAGCTGCGACAGAGCAGAAGTGGTATGGGCAGGCTGTGCAGCCGTTGATCGAAGAACGCCGCAAGCTGGCAGCGGGACAGGGATTGCCGGAAGACTTTCTCGCTAAATATCGCGCGGCGCCGCAGGACTTGCAGATTGTCAACTTTGAGACGAACACTGAGAACGCGCACCGTCAGGCGCAGCAGTCGTTACAACAGACGGAAGATCAGATGCACTGGCTGTGGCTGCCGTTCCCTGTTGCTGGACTGCTCATAGTCGGCATGATTGCGCTGGGGATTGGGGCGCTGAAGAATGTGAGCTATCTAAAGCAAGCGGCGGAGAATCCAGAAGAAGAGGATGACGGAAAAGAGCCGCATCAATCGTAGATGTGAATTTTTTTACCTCAGTGGCTGAAGCCGGATGGTTTGTATCTCCGACGCAGGCATGAATGCCTGCTCCACCCCGAGATGCTCAGGAAAATCGTGATGCACAGGAAAATTTCTACCCCAGCATCTTTGCTGCATCCTTCGCAAAATAAGTCAAGATCAGCTGCGCTCCGGCGCGGCGGATCGACGTGAGCGATTCGATGATCACGCGATCCCGGTCCAGCCAGCCGTTGCGGATGGCTGCCTGCAGCATGGAATATTCGCCGGATACCTGGTAGGCGGCGATAGGCAGATCAAAGCGGCGGCGCGCTTCGCTGATTACGTCCAGATAAGGCATGGCGGGCTTCACCATGATCATGTCCGCGCCTTCTTTGATGTCGAGCGAAATTTCGCGCATGGCCTCGCGGATATTGGCGCCATCCATCTGGTAAGAGCGACGATCACCAAACTGCGGCGTGGAGTCTGCGGCTTCACGGAACGGGCCGTAAAAGCCGGAAGCAAATTTGGCCGCGTATGAGAGGATGGGCGTATTGAGGAAACCGGCCTGATCGAGCGCCTTGCGGATTGAAGCGACTCTCCCGTCCATCATGTCAGATGGAGCAATAATGTCCATGCCTGCTTTAGCCTGCGCGACAGCTGTCTTAGCCAGAATTTCCAGCGTCGCGTCATTAAGAATCTCGTATTCCACTTCAGCCGCAACCTGCGTGGCGACAGTGCTTCTTCCGCCATTGCCGCCATTTCCCCGCTTCGCTGCCGCAGTATTCCCGCCGCTCGAATTTTTCTTCTGCACAATGCCGCAATGCCCGTGAGACATGTATTCGCAAAGACAGACATCGCCCACCACAACAAGATCGCGCACTTCGCGCTTGATAGCCCGCGTGGCGCGCTGAACAATTCCATCCTCCGCCCAGGCGCCGCTGGCGACTTCATCTTTCTTCTCCGGCAAGCCAAATAGTATTATTCCGCCCAGGCCCAGCGCTTTCGCCTCGCGCGCTTCTTTCACCGCTTCGTCCACTGAGATGTTGAACACGCCCGGCATGGAGCTGATCTCTTTGCGCACGCCCTCGCCCGGACAGACAAACAGCGGATAGATAAAGCCCGTGGGCGTGAGTCGGGTTTCGCGCACCATTGACCTCAGCGACTCGGTCTGGCGCATGCGGCGGAGGCGTGTGACAGGAAAGCTCATTTGCTCAGAGTTTATCAGTATTTCTGCGGTGTTGAAGCCGGTTTTTCCCTGAGTGCGTTTTCCCCGAGGTCGTTTTCCCTAAGAACCCGGCTTCGCGATACCATCATAAAAGCATGCCCCAGCAACCGCTCCAGCATTCTTCCGACCGCGTCCTGGAATTTGATCACTTTCGTGACGTTCTGGGCGCATATGTCAGCTCGCCGCTGGGTAAAGCGCGCATCGCGCAACTGGAGCCCTCGCTCGATCGCGCATGGATCAACCAGCAACAGCAGCTTG
>DATCAX010000050.1:0-3143 GCA_036512375.1 Candidatus Angelobacter sp.
TCCGGAAACCAGTTGATCGGTGATGTTGGCGCCATCCACGTTATAAAGGTTGCCGCGATTGTTAATGGAGCCAGGGGCAATCAGGTCTGTGGTCAGACCGCTGGTGTCAGACTTTACTCCGGGAGCAGTGAGTGCAAGCTGCGCATAGTCATTTACAGCGCCGGTTGAAGGAGCGAGCGTGGGCAATCTCTGCATGTCGAGACTAGTCACAGAAGTAGAAACATCCGTCTTGGTGGATTCAATGAGCGGCGCGGTCGTTGTTACCTCTACGCTTTCTGTGGATCCAGCCACGCCCAACTTAAAGCCGAGATCTCTCTGGTCTCCGAGGTTTAAGACCACGTCTTTTGTTGTGCCGGGAGCAAAGCCCTTGGCATCAACTGCGACATTGTAAGTGCCTGGTTGCAAGTTCGGAACTACGTAGTTGCCGGTTGATGTTGTCGTGACTGATCGACCTGTTCCGGTTGCCTGATTGGTAGCGGTAACCTTGGCGCCCGGGATGACCGCTCCCTGGGGGTCAACCACTGTGCCTGAGATTTGTGCGCTGGATGCGCTCTGTGCATTTGCCAAAGCCCACGGCAAACAACAGCATAAGAATGCGATCGTGCAAAATCGCTGCAAACGCTTCATTGAGGATCTCCTTGAATCGAGCTTCATCTCCCTCTCCATGGTTTATGCGCGGGGACACTCCAGAGTCGCCGGATGCTAAAACCGAGAGACGGCGAGAATTCTAAACTCTTTTCACGACACGTCCAGTGAAAAGGAACGGTTTACAGCGAAATCAGCAATGGATTGCTATTCGTCCCGGTATACGGCCTCTCGATAACAATCGGCGTCTTGGGCATTGGCGCGCGGCGGTTTTTTCCTCCGATGTTTTGCCAGTGGCCATTGGGGCAAGGCATGCTGCGAAATCGCCACTTTCGTACTTGTCCGTTTCAAAGTCTTCAAGGAACCATGGTGCGCGGGCGTTGGCGTAAAACCGTAAGTGAGATTACGAAGGTAATAGCTAGTTCCAGATCGGGAAAGGGAATAAAGAGTGGACTTGCTTCCACCACGTAGTTTTGGTTTTTGCCGTGTTTTATCGGTTATGAGAGGTGTTTCTCCGCAAACGCAAGGGAACGCCGGAAGCTGGGGTACATGTACTAAAGTGTTGATTCTTAAGGTGTATGACTGAACCTATGTACCTGGGTACTGATTGACATTCGTACAGTTATTGCTATATTCGCGCCTGAGGCCGGTAAACAATGAACAATATATATGACGCGATAAAAGACAAGGAAAACCAGATCGCCATTTTCCAGGCGCAGATCTCTGGTTTGAATGCGGAGATCGAAGCATTGCGGGTTGCAGCACGCATCCTGGAAGGCGGCAGCGCATCAGGCGTTCCGGAAGCGGCACGTCCGGTGGCAGTGCAGACCACAAGTAACGGTGGTGACAAAACAAAACGGGTTTGGCCGTAAAGACAGGCTGTTCGTCGCGGCACGCGTTCCATCGGGCGAGTCCCCCTATCAACGCGGCCCGGCATGAAAGCGTCCACATCTGATATTGCCGATCCATTGGTTTTGACATCCAGGTGTGACTATTGAGCCATCTTGCCAGCGGCGGAAGCAGCCGGCGAGATCTAAAGTTCATGTTGCATCGAGGTTTTTGATCGATGTGTTTTTTCTGAGCATTGCGAGAACATCTTCCCCGGCGAATCCGGGAAGAAAATAAAGGTCCGGGAAGAAAATAAAAATAGACTTTGAGGGACGGCGTACACATGGCAACCCAAGCTTCAGATACTGCTAACAGCACCCCCAGCAAGAGAGTGCGTGGCGCCTCGCCGGACGATCTGGCGGTGGTCGCGCAGCGCGCCCAGGCCTTTACCAACGCTTCCGGAGTGGCCATCGCGCTGAGCGAAGGTAATGCCGACGAGATTGTCTGCCGCGCCCGCAGCGGAGCCAGCGCGCCCGATGTAGGCGCGAGTCTGCGTGTGGACGGAACCTTTACCGGGCTCTGCATCCAGACCGGCAAGGAACTGCGCTGTGACGATTGTGAGACCGATACGCGGGTTGACACCGCAGCTATCCGCGCCCTGGGAATACGGTCCATGGTGGTGACGCCGATCCGGGAAGACAGCCGCGTGGTTGGCGTGCTGGCAGCGTTTGCGCCTACGCCTCACGCATTTACCATCACGCACGTTGCTGTCTTGAAAACGATGGCTGACCAGATTTCCGCGTTGCTGCAAAAAGAGCGTCGCGCCCGCGAGGAAAATCCGCAGGCCGAAGCTCCCCGGTCAGACGCGCCCGTAATTACCGCCAAGCCGGTGATTGCTGCAACCCCTGCACCCATAGCTCCTCCGGCAGTCGTGATCAAACCTTCAACGTCAGCCCCGCGCGCTGCTGCTCCCGCGACGGCGAAAGAGCCGGTTAGAAGCGTGCCTCTGGAAGTTGTCCCTTTGGCAGTTCCAACCAGGAAAGAAGAGAGGCGCTTTGAAGTTGCTCCTCGAGCGAACTTTGGCACGTTTGATTCAGTGGCAGCCGAAGACAGGAAGCCCGGCAACAGGTTCATGATGATTGGCGTGGTCGCGGTGCTGGTCATCGCTGCCGCGGGAACATTTGCCTTCCTCAAGACGCAGAAGCCCAGAACGGCGCCGCAGCAAACACAAGAGGCAGCCAACGTGCCGTCAGGATCGAGTCTTGCGCCTTCCGGTGCGCAGCCAGCCTCACCAACTGAGAGCGGGACGGCATCGTCATTTCCGAACGCACCCGTCGCGCCTGCGGCTTCAAAGCCTGTAGCTGAAAAGCCCTCAGCCAAAACGATCTCTGAAAAGAATTCTTCGCAAACAGAAAAGCCCGCACCTTCGGAAAAACCGGCGACTGTCGCCACTTTGGGCGGTTCTGGTCAATCGAGAATAACGCGGCAGAATTCAGCGCAAGCAGCCCCGGAGGTCGCGCCCTCGTTTATCGGAGACAGCGCAAACACACCAGCGCCATTATCAAGCCTGGCGCGCCCAACGGCGTCTTCAGCACCTTCGGCAGCGGCGATTGAACAATCGCAGCTTGAGCCCTTGCAGGTGGTTAGAACCGGCCCGCTGGTTTATCCGGCCATTGCCAAAGCCCGTGGTATAACCGGCGCTGTGGTTGTGCAGGTTACGGTTGGCAAAG
>DATCAX010000051.1:0-3870 GCA_036512375.1 Candidatus Angelobacter sp.
CTGCTCGACTCTGGAAGCATGAAGGGTTTTATTTTGGCGGCTTGGACGAACCGGCATCTGAATGCGATGCTGGACCCGATGGCGCTGGAGCCGACTGTGCCGGAGGACTGGAGTCTGCTCCGGACGAATTGTTGCTTGAGCCGGATGAAGAGCTCGACGAAGAACCAGATCCGGATGATGAAGAATGGGAACTGGCGCCTGTGGATGATCCGGAACCGCCGCCGGAGCTGGAAGAGGACGAGCCAGTACTGTGGTCCGAGCCATGTTGCGAAGAGCCAGAGCCGCCGACGTTGCGCGTGGCGCCCGCATCCGGATCACCGCTGTGGCCATTTCCGCCGCCATCGTGCTTTGGAGGGTTATTGGCGCTGGGCGGATTATTTTTCGGCGGATTGTCGTATGGCGGTTCTGGATGTTTTTTATGGGGATATCGATCGTTTTCCTGGTAAGCCTCGTTATCGCATGAATTAGGTCTCGCGGATTGAGTTGGCGAGCCATTCAAGCGAGGGTTGCAGCGACCAAGTTGGGTTTCTCGCTGGTCGCGCAACTGACGCAAGGCAAATTGTTGTTGATTTTTCAGGTCGCGACAAACGTCGGCGTTCTTGCCGTTCGTCTGGCGGCATTGGGCTAGTTCATCATCCTGGCGTTTATGCAGGTCATTTACCTGGTTGTCGAGATCGTTTCTTAAATCCTTGCAGAGATTTTGAAGTTTAGGCTCACGCGCAGCAAGTATTCCCGGCGCGGTGAGCAGGAGGGACCCGACTACAAAGGAATAACGTTTCCGATGGTTGTTCATACGAGCATGCCTCCGTGGCGCTTCCTATTTGGCTCCAGAGAAGGCATATTTGCTGGTTTTGATTTATGAAGATTGGTTGAGAAGGATAGCGTTTCTAACCGACTACCTTCCCGCGAAACATGCGATAGATAAACACAAAGTAACCGATGGCAAGCAGCATGCCAAAGCTCCACCAGATCAAGCCGTAAGAAAGCGCGTATGATCCAGCGGCGGCGTTATAAACGGTGATGTTCAATGCGGGGTCAGTGGTCGAAACGAGCAGGTTGGGATAAACGGCTGCGGCCGCACCGACCAACATAAAAATCAGGTAAGCGCAAGACGAAAGAAACGCACCTTTATCCTGATCTCGACGGCGATGAAGATACATGGCAATCAGGCTCAGACCAACAGCAGCGGGAATGACGTAGAGAGCTGGAAATCTGCGGTAGTTTGTGAGGGCGTCAGGCCGGATGGAGAGCGTGGCCCACAAACTTACCGCTGTAACGAGAACCAGCAGCGGCCAAAGCGCAGAGGCCACGCGGCGTGCGCGAGAGTTGAGATCGCCGGAAGTTTTTACCGCGACATAGTGTGCGCCGTGAACCGTTAAGGCCACGAGCGCCAGAACGCCGGCGATGACGGTGTACCAATCCAGGATTCCGGGCTCCGCGCCTGTGCGCCAGTTGGTCCAGAGGGAGAGAAAAAAGTAGCCTTCTTTATTCAAGGGTACGCCACGAATCACGTTGCCCAGCGCAGCGCCGTAGAAAATCGTGAGCAGAATGCTGGAGAGAGCGAAGCAGCCATCGAAGAAGCCGCGCCACACGGTTCCTTCCATATGCATGCGCAGTTCAATGCCGATACCGCGGAGAATAAGGAGCCACAGCACGATCATCAGAGGAAGATAAAAGCCGCTGAAACCGGATGCATAAAGCAGGGGAAAGGCGAAGTACAACGTTCCGCCGCCGGCCAGCAGCCAGACTTCATTGCCGTCCCACACAGGGCCGATGGTACGAATCACGGTTCGCCGCTCCTGGTCAGTTCTGGCGATAAATAGGTGCAGAACGCCCGCGCCGAGGTCGAAACCATCGAGGACTACATATGCGGTGATCATTACCGCGACAAGCCAGAACCATATGAAAAGCATTTCTCGATTTCTCCTACGCTACCGTGATCGGATTACCAGCATTAAGGGCGACTTCATGCTCGGGGACCGGCCCATGAGCGATCTCGCGGTTCATCAGCACCAGGAACAGGATCGCCAGCACGGTGTAGAGACCCATGAAGCCGAGCAGCGTAAATAATCCGTTTCCGGCATGAACATATTTCGAGTAGCCCTCTGTGGTGCGCATGAGTCCATACACCAGCCAGGGCTGCCGGCCGATCTCCGCGGTCATCCAGCCGGCAGTGTTGGCGATATAGGGCAGCGGCAGGCAGAGCATGATGATCCAGAGCAGCCAGCGCGATTCGTACAGTTTCTTGCGCCAAAGCAGGAACGCGGCCGCAACCATCACGGCGATAAAGATTGTCCCCAGCCCAGCCATGATGTGATAGCTGTAATACAGCAGCGGGATATTCGTGGGCCACTGGTCCCTGGGAAATTCATTCAAGCCCTTCACCTCCGCAGTGGTGGTGCCATAGATCAGGAAGCTCAGAACCTTGTTTACCACCAAGGGATTGTCAATGCGCTGATGCTCTTCATCGGGCTGTCCAAGGATGACCATTGGCGCGCCAGTCTCCGTCTTAAAGAGGCCCTCCATCGCGGCGGTGGTCACAGGTTGGTGACGCGCCATGTATTTGCCGTGAAGGTCGCCGGTAGGGAAGATTTGCAGCGCGGAGAAAATTACGCCCGCAACTACTCCGACGCGCACAAACACGCGCGCGTGGTCGGCAAACTTTCCTTCCAGCAGGTAATAAGAGCCCACGCCCGCCATCACAAAGGCTGCGGTGATTACCGATCCGCTCATGTTGTGTGCATATTGCAGGATGGCCCACGGATTCAGCAGAAGTCCCCAGAAGCTGATCACCTGAAAGCTGCCGTCCGCCGCTCGCTGGAACGCTACCGGATGTTGCATCCATGCGTCGGTGACGATGATGAAGTAGCCAGAGAGCCATGATCCGAAAAACACCAGGAAGGCGGCCCACCAATGTGCTTTGGGACTGAGACGCTTTTCGCCGTAAAGAAACAGTCCCAGGAATGCGGACTCGAGGAAGAACGAGAACACGCCTTCCATCACCAAAGGCTGGCCGATTACGCCACCGGTGACGCGCGCAAAGTGCGACCAGTTGGTGCCGAACTGGAATTCCATGGGAATTCCAGTAACTACGCCGAGAATGAAATTGATGCCGAAGATTTTTGCCCAGAAGCGCGCTGACTGGTTGTAAATTTCTTTGCGAGTGCGCAGAGCGAGGGTTTTCAGCACCACGATCAGCAGCGCCAGTCCCATGGTGAGCTGCGGAAAGAGATAATGAAATGTCGCGGTAAAGGCAAAATGGAGCCGGTGTATCAGCAAGGCACTATCCATTCACACTCCTTCATGGGCGATTCGTGCCCATCAAGCATTGAACAACACAATCGTAAAGTGCGGCTGAGCGCTCACGCAATGGGGGCGCATAAATTCAAATGGCAATCGGAAGGAGCAGCTGTGATCGATCTCACACTGGCTTACTTAGCCCGGCTGCTTGGCATCACGATTCCCAGAGTAAGAATAAGCAAGGAAACCAGCCTCCGGAATAAGTTTCAGGGATGCGCGCCAGAACACGACCAAGCTTCGTAGCGATCTAGAGGTGGCCTGTCAACGGGCAATTTATTCCGGTTAAATATTTAAGGTGGGAGGCCATGACAACATTTTGCAAAACCAAAAAAGAGGGCCCGGCCTGTGCCGGACCCCAAATCCCCCCAAGGAAGAGAGAAAAGCTTACCGTAGCGGCGTGCAATCCTGCGCTGGCGGCAGCGCTACACCGATTTTTGTGTTCAATGACGGGGAAGTATTGAAATCAAACATATCTTCCAATGTGCTCGCATGCTGGTCGCGCTTAGTGAGGTGGGGACGCGCATTTTGATCGTCATCGTCACCATGCCTGCTGCCGGCCGGCGTCATGAA
>DATCAX010000052.1:0-5383 GCA_036512375.1 Candidatus Angelobacter sp.
AGAGGAATGCCTGTCGAAGCTGATCCTGTGCGGGGAGGGTTCGCTGCGGCGGACGCTGCACCATTACGAAGCCCATTACCATGAAGAACGAAATCATCAAGGCAAAGACAACTTGCTTCTTTTTCCGTTGCGGAATCAACCGGTGAATCGGAAACCGGGAAAGGTACGGTATCGGGAGCGGCTGGGTGGACTGCTGAAATACTATGAGCGCGAAGCGGCATGAAGCTGAGGCAGGAACATCCGATTCAGATCACGGAATTCTGGGCATTGGGCTTCCTCTCTGTGGTGCTTGCAGTCTTGAAAGGCTACGGTAGCAGGACACTGGTCGTTGGTGGAAGTGATGCTGCCCGCATTGGCCCTTCTCGACGACAACCCGGATTGTGAGTGGGATCAATGAAAGAGTACGCCTTTGCATACGACAACATTCTTCGACGACCTATCCTGCGAACGACTTTTTTTACCATACGCGAATGTAAGTCCGATGCTTCCACAAACATCTGTTTCTTCGATCAGTTCAGTGCGAGTTGACGCGTTAGAGAGGATCGGGATTTCCATGCCAACACCTATTACGGCAGTCGCTGCTCAAACAGGCTTCGAGCCCTGGCTATTCACACCGTAGCGCACTCACCGGATGAAGCGACGCAGCCCGGCGCGCCGGAATAAAGCTAGCCAATACAGCTATCATCAGCAGTACCAAACCCGCCAGTAGAAGGTTGAATGGCTCGACGACCTGCAGGCCATAAAACATCCGTGACAGAATTCGCATGCAGATGAATGCAGGCATCACTCCTACGAGGACGCCGAGGGCCGCCATGAGAAAGCCCTGTCGGACAATCAGCCGCAAGACACTCCCGTAGCTCGCGCCTAGGGCTATGCGTATCCCGATTTCGCGGGTACGTTGAGTTGTGGTGTAGTCAACGACCGCATAAAGGCCAATTACCGCAAGAAGAAATGCCAGGAAGCCAAAAAAGCCAAAGATCACCGACGTAATCCTCGGCAAAAACAGAATCAGGCCAAGATTTTCATCCATAGTTTCGCTGGAAAGGATCGGGAGTTGCGGATCAAGTTCAACAATGGCGTTTTGAGTGCTGTGCAGAACCTCCTTAGGGCTTTCTTTGGTCTGAACCAGTATGTTCATTTTCGTGTAGGAGGCCTGCGTTGCCGGTAGATAAAAGTAAGGCTGTGGACTTCCTTTGTCGGAATCATATTTGCCTGCCTTAGCTATCCCAACCACCTGCATCGTAATGTTTGACGGGTTAACGAGCGTAAAGCTCTTTCCCAACGCATCCTCTCCGCGCCAGAAAAGCTTGGCCATTTGCTCATTGATGATGGCAATTTTTACAGATTCTTTCTTGTCCTGTTCGGTGAATTCCCGCCCGACGATAATCGAAATTCCCAGAGTTCCAAAATAGCGTGGCCCAACAATGTTATAGCGGACCGGCTTTCCAGCTTTCTCGAGTTCCGTCTGTTCTTGCAGATCGCCGGTGGTAACCTGTGCGGCCATCGCAGCGCTACGCGGATCAAAAGGCAAATGTTCTGCCAAGCTAACACTCTGCACATCTGGCAGCTGCTCCAGCCTCTGTTTGAGTTGATCAAAGAACGTAGTAGTCTGTGTTTCTGTATATCCTTGTAGTTTGGGCGCCAAACGTACAGCCAGAATATTATGGTTTGGAAAGCCCGGGTAGCTTGCCGCAACTCGTTGCAAGGCGTGGAGGCAGAGATTCGCTGCTCCCAGCATTGCCAGACAAAGGGCGATCTGCACAACCACCAGCGAACGCAAAAAAGCAAACTTGTTTCGTCCGCTGCTGTCGTTGCCGCCTTCTCTAAGGTCTTTCTGCACATTCAGCCGCGACAACCCTATGGCCGGCAATGAACCGAAGAGCAGACCGCTGAGCAGGGAAATCCCAAGTGTGTAAGCGAGTACGGTCACGTCAGGTGTAAAATCAACCGTGATTGGAAACTGCACGGGCTTCAGCGAGGGCAAAAGCCGGGTAACCCAAAATGTCAGGAACGTGGCCACGACGCCAGCGACAAGAGAGATCAACAGCGATTCCATCAATAATTGCCGGATGATCCGAACTCGTGAGGCGCCAAGAGCGAAACGAAGGGCGATTTCGCCGCGCCTGCCATAGGCCCGCGCCAAAAGTAATCCACCCACATTTGCACAAACAATCAGCAACACCACTCCCACCACTATTTGGAGAAACCAGGAGGAGGCGACAACGGCCGGCCGGACGTCCGCCGGAAGCGTGCTGACGCTGCCAATCGTCACACCACGTTCTTCGTTAGTCTTGGGATACCCATGCCTTAATTGTGCCGCCAACGTCTCCATGTGCACACGCTGTTCCTTCACGCTCGCGCCCGGTGACAGTCGGGCAATGACTGTAAATGCACGCTGGGTGTGATCCGTCAGATCGAAATCCGGCAAAATCTGCGGGGCTGTTCCGATCGGCACCCATAGGTCCGGAACAAATCCGGTCTGGATTCCCAGAAACTCTTTCGGAGCAATGCCAATCACGGTGAAATTGTGGCGATTAAGAGTGATGGTTTTATTTAAGATGCCGGGGTCTGAGCCGAAGCGGCTTTGCCAGTACTTGTAACTTAAAATTACGGCATATTCAGCATTGCTTACTGAGTCATTGTTGGCTACAAAAGGACGCCCCAGTACGGGATCGATTCCCAATAGAGAAAAATAATTACTGCTGACTATGTCGGCATAAACGAGATTGCTCCTGCCGTCATGATATAGCGTGAGCGCCTCAAGATAATAAGCGAGTATTCCGGAGAAGCCTTTGCTGTTTTCCCGATAATACTGGTAATCGGGATAACTGATCATTTCTATGTTTTTCTTCCGGTTGAGGCCGTAAATTTCAATCAAGTCGCCAGGAGCACGGACCTTGGGGACTTGTATCAGCAAAGCATTGATCGCGCTGAAAGTAGAAGTATTTGCAGTAATGCCGATGGCCAGCGAAGCGATTGAGATCACCGCCAGGAGAGGACGCTTGATAATTATCCGTATCGCAAGCCGAACATCGTAGAGAATCGACATGAGTCAGCACTCCAGAACTGGGATTCTCCCATATATGAGTCTGCACCTGCAAACTTTGTTCAAGTTTTATGCGGATGAGGGACACTATCACTTATTCAAGCGCGATCTGTAGAGAATCTAGAGGAATCTTGGCAGTTGGCGTTGTTAATTCCCGAAATGGGAACCAATGCTGAGGAACATATCCCAATTGACCCAACGATGCCCCCATGCTATAGTTCCGCGTCATCCGGCTGAAGAGTACCGTGCGAGGCCGCTAGATTCGTCAAATCAGACCGACCAATGAATACAGTTCAGGAATCTATCCATCGCGTATCGGAAGCCTTACTGAACGGAGCTAAACTTCCTCTCACCGTTACAAACGACGATAAAACTGTAAACATACAGTTACGCGAATCGGTCAAAGCAAATCTCCCGGTTTTTGACCGTGTTTATATGGATCGTTGCGAAAAGGGGTATTCCGAAGGCTTCGATGCAGCACTGGGCGGAAAACTTCAATTTGCAAAGGAAGCATTCGCGATGGCTGACGCCATCCTGGAATCCAAACCTTTATTCTATGAAAGCAGGCTTTTGAGCAAGGCATTTTTGCGCGCAGCTCAAGCCTATCTCGACTACGCTGTAAAAGATTTTATTCAGGCAAGAAACAGGCTGCAGGAAGCCATGCAGTGCGACGAGATACTGGAAACCAAGTTTGGTTATACCATCCTACATATTCATCGCGTCCACCTGGTGGAAAACATAATGCGCAGTGAATTCCAGGCGGGCCGCAAGTGTGAAGCTTTCGCCCTCGCACAAGCCCTGCTGCTATACCTGGCGGGCATTAATCAGGAATTGCCTATACCTGGAAAATGGGGCCAGGAGCTTCTTGGAAAAATCGCTCCTAAGATATTGCATTCGAAGCTAGTCGGAATCACGGCCGACATGGCGCAATATCTCGCATTCATGGATCCAATTGTGGCCCGCGAATTCTTCCTGCTGGTAGCTGCACCCCTGAACTCAGGTAACCCAGAATTCCTACAGGCCGATGTGCTTGAGTGGTTTGTGCTTAAAGAGATGTACTTGAACGGTGCTCCCGCTGATTTCCTTTCCCGAGCTTCAGAATTTCTCGCTCAAGGTCCGCGAGCGGTCCCGGCGCTATGGGCCGCTGTTACTCTGGATGTAGTGGTGGCCTGCGAAGCTTTGCCGGACTCTGAAATGGCAAGGAAGCAGATACTTGCCGGCGCCGTGAACTGGGGATTCATACCACGGAAGCTCAGGCCCCAGTTTTTAGAGAAAGCGAGTGAACTGAATCTGATTGTTAGACCCGCAAGCGCTTCAGACCAACTGACGCTGGGCTAATTCTCGAAACAAGCCTTCTTCTTTCATCAGTTCCATAAAGTTTCCTGTCTGTACGATTCTTCCCTTATCCATCACAAAAATCCGGTCGGCATTCACAATCGTGCTGAGTCTCTGCGCAACCACGACACGGGTAACCTTCAGTTGTTCAAGATTTCTGATCACGATTGACTGGGTATGGTTATCGAGGGCGCTGGTAGCCTCATCCAGGAGCAGAATGGCCGGCCTACGAATGATCGCACGTGCAATCATCAGGCGTTGTCTTTGCCCTGCGGAAAGGACAATGCCGCCTTCTCCCACAAGGGTATGCATTCCCATCGGCATGGCCTGAATGTCTCTATCCAGCGCGGTCGAGCTGGCAGCGTCCCATGCTTCATTCAGCGAAAACAGACCTGAACCCGCAATATTTTCAAGAATCGAGCCGTTCATGATACGGCCATGCTGAAGGACAACACCAATCTGTCTCCTGACCAGTTCGATGTCCAAATCCTCCAGACTCTCGTCGTCATAAAAGATGGACCCAGCCTGGGGTTTGTCAAAGCCCAGCAGTAGCCTGAGCGAAGTCGATTTACCGCATCCTGAAGGCCCCACCAGGGCCACAAATTCACCAGACTTTACGCTTAAGGAAAGGTTGGAAAGCACTAACGGGAAATCACTTTTGTATCGATACGACATATTACGCAGCTCTATTGCGCCAACCAGCCTGCCGGGCTGCTTTTTTCCCACTCCGCCTTCAGGAACGGCTTCAAGAATTGCAACGATCCTTTCATACAGCGGAAAAATTCGCATAATTGAAACTGCTGAAGCGCTGAACTGTGTCGCTGAGTTCAGGAACTGCGCAAACGCTGACATAAAGGCGATAAATCCTCCGATGGTCAAGCGTCGAGCCTCGTTTGACCGCATGTCTCCAGCAGCCAAATAAAAGATGATTGCAAAGCAAATCAGTGGGAAGCCTGCGGTAAAAGTGGCGACGGCATTGGAAACCTTACCTGCATCAATTGA
>DATCAX010000053.1:0-16951 GCA_036512375.1 Candidatus Angelobacter sp.
TGCATTTATTCGGTGCGCAAGACCGCATACACTGAGTTGCCGGTGGACATCATCAGTGATCTGGTGCAGCCGCTACAGGCCATCAAGAAGGGCTACCGTGTGCTGTTCGAAGATCGCGCGCTGGCTTATGAAGAAACGACTCAATCCACCGGCGAAGAGTTTTCCATGCGCGTCCGAGTGGTTACCAGGGCCATGCGCGGGCTGCTCAGCGTGTCTGACCTGCTGATGCCATGGAAGTTTGCCTGGCCGGCGTTTCAGCTCTGGTCACACAAAATCATGCGCTGGATGGTTCCACTGTTCCTCCTCATTCTTCTTGCGGCCAACCTCGCGCTGCTTGACTCACCTCTTTACCGAGTCACGCTGGCAATGCAATTGTTCTTTTATGTTGCGGCGCTCTTGAACATGCTTTTGCCGCTGCATCGGCAATGGAAGCCACTGGGCATTCCGCTTTTTTTCTGCACGCTGAACGCCGCGGCACTGGTCAGCATGTTGGAGATCTGTCGCGGCCGTAAATACGTAACGTGGCAGACTGTGAGGGCCCGCCGATGAAAATTGAATTTCTTACTCAGGAAGATTCACTCTACATCCTTCCGTTTTTTGAGGAATTCCTGCGGCACTATGCCGGTGAGTTCGAAATTACGCGGATTTCCTGTTGCCGGGCCATGGGTAAGCGCTCCAGGGTGCAACTGCTGCAGGAACTCAAATGGCTGTACGGCGTAACAGGTCTGGGTAAACTGTTTTTGCAGGCTGGAGTTGCGAAAGCGCTCTCAATCCTGCCCCGCACGCGCACGTCGCAGCGGTTTTATTCTATTGCCCAGCTCGCCAAAGCCTATGGAATCCCTTATGACCATGTGGAGAACCCGAATCAGCCGGAATTTACCGGCGCGTTGAAGCAGCGGTCGCCGGACCTTTTGATCTCGGTAGCCTGCCCATACATATTGAAGGAAAGGCTTTTGGGTATTCCGCCTCGCGGGTGCATCAACATCCATCATGCTCCGCTGCCAAGATATAAAGGCATGATGCCTACGTTCTGGCAGCTTTATCATGGTGAGCAGCAGTTGGGAGTGACGATCCATTACATGGCCGCCAAGGTGGACGAAGGCGACGCGCTCTTACAGGAGTCTTTGCCGGTGACGCCCGGTGAGTCACTCCATACTCTCATTCGTCGCAGCAAACGCCATGGCGCCCACTGCATGGCCAAGGTTGTGCGCAGTCTGCAAGCCAATGAGGCAGTGGCAACCCACATGGATCACGCGCAGGGAAGCTACTTTACCTTTCCCAGGCGCGAAGAAGCACGCGAATTCCGGCGGCGAGGACTGCGCGCTATCTAAAGCAAGGACGAACATGGCAAGCCCATTTACCAGATCGGCGCTCAGGGCCCACGGGAAAGCATTCTGGGCTGGCTTGTTGCGCGCGTCGGGCATGTTGTATCTGGCCCGCAAATGGGTCCAGCGACACGGGGCCATTGTCCTCACATTCCATCGCATCTTGACCGATTCAGAATTGCAACAGACTGCCTCGCTCGGCGGAATGATCGTCCGTAAACGGACGTTCGATGATTTTTTGAAATATGCGTCTGGGGCCTGCGAATTTGCCAATCTGAAGCAAGAGCCCGAGTGGAAGGGCGGCAACAAGCTTAAGCTGGCGGTAACCTTTGACGACGGCTGGTCTGACAATGCAGAATCCGCTTATCCAATTGCTCGTCAGTATCACGTTCCCATCGCCATTTTCATTGTTCCTGATAGAGCTGGCACGCCGCTCCCTTTCTGGCCGGAGCGCACCGCGGCTGCGCTGGATGGAAGTCCGTCGGCGGATGGCCTTCGGCGCTCTGCTATCTCAATTGAAAAGGCCATTGAAGAGCTTAAAGAGCTACCTGTAAAAGAGCGCGAGCGCCGTATCGGCCAGATGACTGCCTCTGGTGGCGTTCTTAATTCTTCTGCCGAGGTAGATAGAACCATGACGTGGGAACAGATCGCGGAACTTCATGCCGGCGGTGTAACGTTTGGCTCGCACACCAGCACGCATGAAATTCTTACCACGATTCCAGCCGTCCAGGCTGAGCGAGAGATCGCCTCGTCCCGCGAAGCCATCCAGCAAAAGCTACAGGCTTCGTGCTCTCTGTTTTCTTATCCCAATGGAGACTACTCCGAACTTGTGCGCGACATGGTGGCAGCAGCAGGCTACAAGTATGCGTTTTTGAACCAGGAACCCGGCGTCTGGACCCGCGATTGCGATCCTCTTCTCATTCCTCGCGTAAATGTATGTGAATACCATCTTGTCGATTCAAAAGGCGAGTTCTCTCCGCTGATTTTCGATTACGCTGTGGTCTGGAATGCAGCCAAAGGCCTGCTGGCACAGTTGCTCACAAATCGTCGGCGGAAGTATGACAGCCGCCGGCAAGTTTCTGAAAACCCATGGAAGCCTACGGGGAAGAAGCAGCTGGAAAAGCCGTCCTGAGGAATGCGCCTCAGCCAGACGCGCGGAATACCTGGCGCTATCGCTTCCTGTCTCTTTCTGCCACCAAATCACGGTAAACACTAATCAGCTTCTTGATCATGGCGTCAGCGCTGAATCGCGCTTGCACGGAGTTGCGTCCGCCATCTCCTATGAGGGATGCCCGCTCGGGATTGCGCAGGAGGCAAAGCAGGCGATCTGCCGCCGCCGCATCGTCGTCAACCGGCACCAGGAAACCATTTTCGCCATCAGTAATGGCTTCAGGATTGCCACCCACGCGCGTAACCACCGATGGGACGCCGCACGCCATCGCTTCCAGCAGCGCGTTGCAGAACCCTTCACTGCGTGAAAGCAGACAGAACGCATCACTCATCTTCAGCAGCGGAACGGGATCTTTAACAAAGCCAAGCAGCCTGACATTCTTTTCCAGCCCCAGGGAGCGGATCATCATCTGCACTTCTTCGGAATAGTCGCGCTCGTAGAGACTACCGGCAACAAGGAAGACCGCGCCCGGTAGTTCATGGCAGACGCGCTGCGCCGTCCGCACAAGCATGTCAATGCCTTTAACCCTGCGTATGTTGCCCACGCAGGTGATGATATGTGACGCCCCTGCCCAGTCCGCGCCTGCGAATGGATTCTCCTGTGAATCTTCCGCCGCGATGTGCTTGAGATCGACTCCGTTATAGACTACCGAGATCCTTTGTGGATCGATCCGGTCAGCATCAACACAAAATCTCTTGACTTCTTCCGATACGGCGAGCACGCGGTTGGACAGCCGGTTTACCAGGCGATACGCGAGCGCATGCTTGGTTTTCCGCAGGATTCCCATGTCACGGCGGGAAGAGAGCAGCAATGCGCCGCTAAGCTTGGCCACAAGACCGCCCCAAAGGTTCGAAGTCTCGAAATAAGTTTGAACGATATCTACGCGCTCAGTCCTGATGAGTCTTCGCAGTGCGAGGGCTGCTTTCCAGGCGTCCAGATGGAAAAAGCGTTTCCAGGGAAACACGTAAACCGGAACAGAAATGTTCTGGCGAATTTCCGGCTTGATGCGAAATGTGGCAATCGAGCAGCGAACCAGTTCCGGCGGCATCAGCTCTACGACCTTGAGCAGGTTGGTTTCTCCACCACCCAGGGCCATTAAATGGTCGATCAGGAACAGCACGTGTGGCCGCGCCTTGGCATCGATGGCGGCCAGTTCCTGAGACGAGGGTTCGGCCCTCAATGACGTTGGGGCCTGTGAAGAGTCCAAGGCTGGAGTTGAAAATTGTTGCATACCTTCCATAAAAATCAATCAAAATATCCCGGCACACCACTACACTGCTTTAAAGAGTGCAATTCACGCGCCATGGCGCGCGCAAGCAAAATTGCTTTTCCCTGTCAGTGGCGTGCTTCCCATGTTTTTTCAGCGAGTTAGGCTCTTGCGACTCTAGATTCTCATTCCATTGTATTGCGCTCTCAAAACAAGAAAATGGGACATCGTGCTGCAAGCTTTTGCACAGTAACTCCAACTTTGCCCCATATGTGATTGATTTCTCATGAACGGTTTTGGCCTTCGCCGTGCACTTATCAATGTAGTTCACAAAGGTTAACAGTGCGCGATGCTGTATCCCTTCCGGGCGCGCACTGTGGCCTTTGTAAGTAGGTCGAACGATACCAAACTCGGCGGATGAGGTCATGTTGAAAAAGTTTACCTATTCTATTACCGGAGTTTTCTTGTTTCTTGTTTCAGGGAGCTTGTTCTCCGGGGCCCTTGAATTTCATCATGTGATTGCTGGTGGCATGCAGCGTTTTGACTCGTTTCCCGAATCTGGGTGGCTCATCGTCCTGGGCTCATTCCTGATTTTCGGAGCAAGCGTTCTGCGCCGCAGGCGTGCTGCCGCCCGAACCCGCTAGACCCTCAAGGAGCAGCGACATGGTTCCCGCTGTTTCTCGAAAACGAAGCCCTCCGCGAGGAGGGCTTTGTTGTGTTTATTACATTTTTCATCTTAGCTAACCGCCGGCCTTGGCCGTATAGCGATAATACCCATTCTCTGGTGTTTCCTCGGACGCATTGAACACCACGCCCGTCATCTTGCGTGGATCCACCTGTGCTAGGACCTTCGTCAATGACTCACGGGCCGTCTTTCGAGCACGTGCTACTACCATCACGCTTTCGCAAGATGCCGCGATGAGTTCGAAGTCCGCAAGGTTCAATGCTGGAGGCGAGTCAACCAGAACCAGGCGGAATGATTCGGCCGCCCAGCCCATGAACTCCTTCCAACGCGGACCAGAAAATAGTTCGGAAGGCGAAGCGGTAGTTTCGCCGGCCGGTAGAATGTGAAGGCCGGGAATATCGGTCCGCAGTACCGCCGATTGATAAGAGCAGTCTTTTTCCAGGATCTCGGCGAGTCCCGGCGATTCCGGGTCGCCTGCCAGGATCGACAGTCCATGAGTACGCAGGTCAGCGTCTACCACCAGCACGGGCCAATTTTCGATCTTGGCATAGCAAATGGCCAGATTGAAAATCGTCAGCGTTTTGCCTTCGCCTTGCGCTGAACTGGTGACCACCAGAGACCGCGCCCCGTTCCGCGTCTGCTGCTTTACCAGTCGGGTACGCAACGTGCGATAGGCTTCCACCGCCGCCTGCATTGCCGGATTATATTGCGATACAAGAAAGGACCTTTCTTCCGTGCGCGGCAGGCGGATGCTACGGCAGTTTTCCAGCCGGCCTGCCGCAACCTGAGACGTAACTTCCTGCGATTGCTGCAGCGGTTGCAGCAAGTGCTCCAGGTTGATCGCGCCGGAATGCGAGTCTGTGGCTCCATTGCCTTCCATGTGCTGCTTCAGTGAGCCGACAAGTTCTTGAATGTCGACATTGGCCGTGGCCGGTACGGGATTGGTTTTCCGCACGCTGCGAGTGTCATTGAAAAATTTGCTCATGCTGTCTTTGTTCCTGTCCAAATTTATTTCAGTTGCTTACTGTCGTTTGATACTAAAGAAGCTGTCTTCGCCAGACCCGCCAGCGGGTTCGCGCCGCTTTCCACTATTACAGGCGCAAGCTGCTCCATTCCCATTTCCTCGGCTGCTTCAATCACGGTGTCAGCGCCAACTTTTTTCTGTTGGTGGCGGAAGCCGGCGCTAAGAGCGTGGTCGCAAACCGAGTTGATCAAGCGCGGTACGCCATTCGTTAAGCGATAAATTTCTTCCAGTGCCGGCGTTGTAAACGGGCTTTCTCCGCGCAATCCGGCAACATGCAGCCGTTCTGCGATGTAAGCTCTGGTTTCGGTCAAAGTCAGTGCGCGGAGTTTGGTAACTACGGAGATGCGCTGTTTCAAGGCCGCCAGCTCAGGCTTCATCAGCAGTGGTAGAAGTTCCGGCTGTCCGCAGAGAATGATCTGAAGTACGTTTACTGGATAATTGTCCAGATTCATCAGCAGGCGGACTTCCTCAATAAGTTCCGGGGGCATCAAGTGCGCTTCATCAATGATGACGACCACCGCGCTGTTATTCTTGTGCGACGCCAGAAGCAGCTCGTGCAAAGCCCGTAAGCGGGCTGGTTTTGTGGGCGCAGACGCGTGAATCTCAAGCTCATCGAACAATGCCTCAAATAGCTCGTCCGCCGTCAGGGTGGGGTTCACCACGAAGGCCGAGCGCAGTGGGCGTTCGCGTGTCGCCTCATGGGACAGAATGTGCTGCAGGCAATAAAGCAGCGTCGTCTTGCCCGTGCCAATGGGCCCGATGGCAATCTGCAGGCCCTTGCGGCCCACAACGCCCTCCACCATGGCGCGGAGCGTATTGCGGTGCGGCTCGGCAAGGTGAAGAAATCGGGGATCCGGCGTAAGCCGGAAGGGGTCTTGCTTTAAGCCATAGAAATTTGAATACATTGCTGACCTATGTGGGGAGCTTCTGGCGTTTTCAACCAGAAAACCCGCCACTTAGGTTATTGGCAAGTCTGCTGCCAAAAGGGGTGAATTAATACCATTTGTTCTCAATCACTTACGGGAAATATGCCCAGGCCGGACGAGCTTATTTCACTCTATGTGCAAGAGATTTCACATTTTGCATGCGGAATTGCCTTTTAGGGCACGAACGTAGGCTTATCGACTGCTGGCCGAAAGCGGGGGAGCGCTTGGCGTGTATTGGGCCAATTTGCTGCTGGCGACCCAGAGAGCCAGACCCTCAACGCCGGAGCGAATCTGCTCGCAGGTCTTTTTAGTGGCAGCTTCTTTGGCAAGATATGGATCGGCAATAGTAGGTGCGGGTGGCGTTCCGAAGAGGCCGAGCAAAGTTGTGCGATCCGCTATCTCCGGGAATTCTCTACGCAGTTGACGCAGATTTTCCAGGTCCATCACAATCACCAAATCAGCATTCGCCAGGTGGCCCTGCGTCACCCGCGCAGACCGATGACCTGAAAGGTCGATCCCGAATGAATTGCCAATGCGCACCATCTTTTCAGGACAGCTTCGGCCAGTCTGCTGATGGAACCCCGCTGATTCAATCGACACGCTGCTCAGGCGTTGCTCCGCGAGGCCGGCTGCCAGGGGGCTTCGACAGATATTTCCGTAACACAGGAAGACAATCTTACCGGGACCGCCGGCAGTCGCCAGGCGCTGCAACAAGGTCCGATGGAATTGCAACAGCCCGCGCTGCTTCTGCCAGTTCTTGATCTTGCGGAATACTGGACGCACTTGGTCAGTAACAGCAAGAGCCAGCGCGCGTCGTGTGATCCCCAGATCGCGCCAGTCGAAGTGGTCCCAGCTTTCATGCCCGCTCAGAGGCCGTAGAAGCTCCAGAAAAGAGAATGAGCGGGACAGGGTGTGCAGTAACGGATCTTGCTGATTTGCCCTTAGGTTGCTTTTGAGCCAGTCAACATCCGTTCGGAGATCGCGCGTGTAATAGGGCACCTTGTAGTTGGGTTGCGAAGCCAACTCTTCGCCCTTTGCGATTTGTAACAGCCCTAAGGGAAAATTGACGCCCGCATCGATTGAAAGCGCGAGCGATCCCCACAGGCGCGGATTAATCTCCATCAGCCAGTATTGACCCTTGGTGTCCATCTTGAATTCAACCATGGCCACGCCGTGCCACTGTAGCGCCGAGAGAAGGGTCTCAGCGTTATACAGCATGGCGGCTGGCGGATGTACGGAACGCCGGTAAGAGCTTGCTCCGCCGGTGAGCGGATATTCATGCACACGTTCGTGGGCGAAATGCCAGACTTTCCTGCCACGGTCGAAAAGGAATTCCACTCCCACTCCTCGACCAGAAACATATTGCTGCTGTTGCACCGGAGTGAGAGGAAGCCAGCGCCGCAACTGCTCCTGCCGCTCCGCTTCACTTCTCACTACTGCCACGGCAAGCGTTCGTAATTCACCATCGACCATTATTTTGCTGTGCGTCGGCTTAAGCACAACAGGGAACTGCTTCACGTGACCAATTTCCGACAGCGACGAAAGCAAAACACCGGCCGGCGACGGGATTCCCAGTTCATGCGCTAATTGCCAGGTCTTTTCTTTATCGAGCGCAATATCAATTGCTTCATCCCCAGGAATGACGGCCTTGCGGCGAAGGGGATCGTTTTCGTTCAACTGACGCAATCCCAGAAGTGATGTTTCAGTCGAAGGCACAATCAACACGTAGTTACGAATCTTATCTTGCGCCCGCAGCCATGCATGGAAGTCAGCAACGCGCTGCTGAGAGGGCTGTCGCAATTTGCGCCCGACGTAGCGTGAGTGCATGGCCAGACAGTCCGTGGCTTCCGCCGCCACATCCACCTGCACGCCGGCCCGACCCAGGCTTTGCAGGGTTTCCAGGGCCGCGCGACTGTGTCCGTCAAGGACTAATACTGTCATCTCACTCATGCTTCCGGCCTGTGCAGCCGCCACGCCGTCAGCGCAGCATTTTCGGCGCTGGGAACGCGCGGCAATCGGTGGAGATCAAGCCTTTCTCGTCCATCCAGTACGCCATTCTCGGTGGTCACTGCCGCGCGATACGTTTTCTTCACTGCCGCATAGGCTCGCTCATCGTAAGAGCCGTTGGGATAACAGAAAAAATCAGCAGTGCGCTGCAACCGTTGCTCCAGACATCGCCGGCTTTCCAATAATTCCAATTCGATTTCTTGTGCGCCGAGCATGGTCAGGATGGGATGGCTCAGTGTATGCGATCCAATTGTAATGAGCTTGCGATCGAGAGAAAGCAGGTCGTCCCAATTCATCATGTCGAAAGATGCCCGCTGGCTGGCTGTGGCCTGGAAGTCCGGAGTGGCGTGTCTGATGATTGCTTCGGCGTGGCGGCGTTGTGGAAGCCGCAGAGTTTTCATCCACTCCACGATTCCGTCGGCGGACGTGCCTGGCGCCAGGAGCTTCATCCGAAGTTCGGCCAAGTGAGGCGCCGACAGCGTCTGCAAACGGCATCGCATTTCGTGGTTCCATAGCCACGCACCGGATTCCACCAGCGACGGACACACAAAAAACGTCGCCGGCAGTTGGAGGTCGCGCAGAATGGGATAAACCACGGTCAGGTTGTTACGCAGTCCGTCATCGAAGGTCAAAACAAGTTCGTGGGCCAAGGGAAAAGAATCCTTGTCCAGCCGTTCCAACATCGTGTCCAACGATACGACCTGGAAATGGCGGACCAGATAACGCAACTGGGCCGCTAGTGCCGGGGCGCCTTCCGGTGCCACGCCGTGGTACATCAATATCCTGCCGCAGCCCTGGTGCCGCGCCATTACAGATGAGAGGCCACTATGAAACGAGATGGCGTGCCCAAAAGATTTCAACCCGGCCCTGACTGACAATACTCATGCTCCTTTCGCGCTCTTAGCGCGTTATTGCGAGGATTCATCAAGGTAGAGCAGATGGCTTGCCGTTTGGCTTTCGTCGGGGGAAACTCAGACCGACATGATGGCGGCAACCGTTGGATGTCTATTTACACCAAGTTAGCGGCAGTTTTGGCATTTTGCTATCTCGCGCTGCAAGGCCGAAGAGACAATGAGATTGCTCAGGCTGTGCAAACCTTTTCACATCTCCTGGATCATTTCGGCACCTCACACCGTAACTTATTGCAATGAAAGAGGCTTCACCAGACTTCAACGGCATCCGCGTTGCACTATCCAAGGCCGGCTGGAAAAAGTGTGCCTGCTCGCGTTCAAGATGAGGATGGTTTGAAGAACCAAGCTGACAAGACGGCGCAAATGACCCATGTTCTAAGTGTGGATGTGGAAGACTATTTCCAGGTTGAAGCGTTTGCAGGGTCAGTCGACCGCGAAAGGTGGGATCAGTGGCCTTCTCGCGTTGTGGCCAACACGCAACGAGTGCTGGATCTTTTCGACGAGCACAGCGCCAGAGCAACATTTTTCTTTGTCGGATGGGTCGCCGCGCGATTTCCGCACCTGGTACGTGAAGTCCAATCTCGCGGACATGAGCTTGCCTGCCACAGCTATTGGCACCGGACGGTATACAGCCTTACGCCCCAGGAGTTTCGCAAGGACACCCGGCAGGCCAAGCACGCGATTGAAGATGCAACCGGAGTCCCCATAACCGGCTACCGGGCGCCGAGCTGGTCGATCACCAAGTCTTGCCTATGGGCCCTGGACATCCTCGCGGAAGAAGGTTTTGCGTATGATTCAAGCATCTATCCCATTCATCACGATCTTTACGGAGTGCCGGGCGCCCAAAGGTTTCCTTATACGCACGCATGCGCAAACGGGTTGGAACTGCGGGAGTTTCCTCCAGCCACTCTTCGCTTTCTTGGCGTAAACTTCCCCGCAGCCGGCGGCGGATACTTGCGCATTTTCCCTTCGGCCTTTACCGAACTTGCATTCCACACATTTGAGAACAACTATCGTGAGCGCGTTGTCGTCTATCTCCACCCATGGGAACTTGACCCGGAACAGCCGCGCATCCATGGTTTACTGAAGTCGCGCTTGCGACACTACACCAACCTGGGACGCATGCAGGCCAAGCTGGATAAGGTTTTAGGCCAGCACACATTTCAACCCTTCAGGGATGTCATGGCTGCTGAAGCCTTGGGAAATCAGGTTTCGCCGCAAGCCTCCGGCGTCGCCGTTGAAGAAGAGAGACATGAGACCGCTCACGCGGCATCTCACGCAGGTCTAGGCAGAGAATGACGCGCCAGTATGCCACCCGCCGTGCGGTCCTCGCCTATCACGAGGTGATGCCTGAGTCGAACTACGCTTACTGCGTGACGTCCAGTGCGTTCGCCGAACATCTGTGCCTGTTTGGATCGCAGAAGCAGGACGCTACGCGGTGTGCTGCCCAAATCACTTTCGATGATGGCGAGCAATCGCAATATCACAACGCGCTGCCATTGCTGGCTGAACACGGGATCATGGCCACATACTTTGTCACTCCCGGCCTGATTAACACGGCGGCAAAATTTCTGGGTTGGGGTGAGCTGAGAGCATTGCAGGCCGCGGGGCACTCCATTCAGTCGCACGGATGGTCGCACAAGTTCCTTACGTTTTGTTCCGAAGCAGAACGCGCTCACGAGCTGTGCGCGTCAAAGTTATCGCTGGAAGATAACCTTGGAAGAGCTGTAGAAGAGATATCGGTTCCGGGCGGACGCTGGAACAGGCGAGCGATTGCAGCCTGTGCTGCCGCCGGATACCGCCGGGTTTACGTTTCCGATCCCTGGGTCGGAACCGAAATCGGCGGCGTCGAGGTGATTGGCCGATTCATGGTGCGGCGCACGACGACGCTCGCTGAACTCGGAAAAATTCTGAAGCAAGACCAAAATGCACTGCGGAAACTGAGAATACGCTCCCAGATCAGACAGGGCTTTGTGGGACTCTTGGGAGATAGCCTGTACCACCGGCTCTGGTGTCGATTGACCGGATATAACGATTTTGAAGCGGCCCGGCAGCAAGACATGCATTCCTGAGAGAAAGAGAAATGAAGCGCGTGAAGGTATTACAACTGATCAGCAGCGGCGGTTACTACGGCGCGGAAAACATGCTGCTGAACCTCTGCGCCCGCCAGGAGAAGTCCGGTTGCGAGCAGAGCCTGCTGCTCTTTTACAACGTGCATACGCCCAACGTTGAATTTTATGAGCGCGCTCGGCGCCGTGGCCTAAGTGTGCGCATGGTCCATTGCCAGGGCAGAGCAGACTGGCGCGCAATTCGACAGATCGAAGAATACATTCAGGAAGATGGAGTTGACCTGGTCCATACACATGGATACAAGGCCGACCTTTACGGTTATGTGGCCGCTAGGCGGTCGCATAAGCCCATTGTCGCCACCTGCCACAATTGGGTCGGAGGCACGGCTGCGCTGGGAATCTACAATCACCTGGACCGCCTGGCGCTCAAAAGATTTAACGGGCTTGCAGCAGTTTCTGACTCAGTGACGCGACGCCTGCTTGACTCCGGCGTCTCTGCCGGGAAAATCAAGACGATCGCGAACGGGATTGATGTACAAGCATTTGAGCAGGCACAGCCACTGCCGGCACTCGTTTTCAGCGGCAATAAGGTTGTGGGTATGGTCGCGCGGCTTGATCTCCAGAAAGGCTTTGAGTATCTGCTGCGCGCTGTGCGTGAACTCTGCGGCACCTTCAACGACCTGAAAGTGGTAATCGTGGGTGAAGGCCCCGACCGCACTGCGATTGAAAATATGATCCAGCAGTATGGACTCCAATCAAAAGTGATTCTCGCCGGCCAACAGTCCGATATGCCGGGCGTTTATGCCGCTATCGATATTTTTGTTCTGCCGTCTCTCAACGAGGGCTTGCCCTTGACGGTCCTTGAGGCCATGGCCGCCTCCAAACCGGTGATCGCTACAAGAGTGGGAGCCATTCCCAGCGTGATGAAGCATGGGGAAAATGGCTTGCTGGTTGATCCTAAAGACGCTGATGGTCTGCGGAATGCAATCGCAAGTCTGCTGACTGATTCCAATCTCTGCCGCCGCATGGGCGGCGCAGGCCACGATTGGGTCAGCCGGAATTACACCTCTGAAGTCATGGCCCTGAAATATCGCCAGATGTACGAGGAAGTTCTGGGAAGCCGGGCGTCGGCTATCCTACCTGCGCGAGCGCGGGATAACTCGAACGCCGATGCGAGGGGCGCGTGAGCCCACTGGAGCAAGCAGTACCAGCTACGATCGTCGCACAATCAGTGTCTGCGCTGGCTAGAAGTATTTCGATCATCATCCCGGCTCTGAATGAGGAAAAGATGATCGGTCGTTGCCTGGAGTCGCTGACAAGACTGGCCTTCGCGAGTGATCGATTTGAAGTATTGGTGGTGGACAACGGATCCCGTGACAACACCCTGATCATCGCGGATTCCTTTAAAGATCGCCTGAACCTGAAGATCCTGCAACAGCCACGCGTACGGATTTCTGCATTGCGCAACCTGGGTGCAAGGGCCGCACTAGGCGATACGCTGGCATTTCTGGATGCAGATTGCCTGGCGCCTGCCGACTGGCTTGATCGCATTCTTGCATTGGCCCCGACAAACGGAGCAGGCGTTCTGGGCGCGCACTATCTGCTGCCGGAAGATTCGTCGTGGGTGGGAAGAACATGGCACCGCTACCAGGAAGCTCCCAAGTCGGGCGAAGTTTCGCACGTGCCTGCCGGGGACCTGATTATTCGCCGCGAAGACTTCCTCAAGCTAGGCGGCTTTGATGAAACCATCCAGACCAATGAAGATTACGAGCTGTGTGAGCGTGCGCGAAAAGCCGGGATGCGCGTTCGGGCTTTTCCGCAGATCGGCGTCATTCATCTGGGCACGGCCCAAAGCTTGCGCGTATTCTTCCGCAAGCAAGCCTGGCACGGGACACATGTGATTAAAGTCTTTCTGCGCGATGTTTTCAGATCGCACAACCGCAAAGCTGTATTTTTTGCGGCTTACACTTTGTTGAGTTTCTTCGCAGTAGCAGCTGGCGCCGCATGGGATCTTGCGTTGCACGGGCCCTGGTGGTTGCCCGCAGCGGGTGTCATCGCGTTGTGCTTGCCGCCGGCGGCGCTTTCCACCAGGCAGGTGCTAACCAGCCGGAGATATTTCGATTTCTTTCCTCTGTTTGCCCTTTACCTTACTTACGGAATAGCCCGTGCCAAAGCGCTGCTAAGCATCAGGAATTTCGTCTAAGCACTTACCGGCTAGTGGACTGCGGCGCGCACGTTCGTTGGCGGATTTGGTCTGGCTGCTGCGCCGGCAAAAAATTCATAAGCGCCAAGATCAAATCCAGCACCCTGAGCGCGCAGAACTCCATCCTTGTCCGTGTCAATGGTTGGTCCGGGATTCGGTTCAAAAGAATTACTGGGTACAACGGTAAGACCCGCATCTTTGGCAGGGCTGCTCGCTGTGATGTGATAATCACCGATTGCGCGGTTGGCGAAGAGCGGATCGATCGTGATGTTGTTGGTTGTTCGTGTGGGCGCCGCGCCGACGCCGAACCAGAGATTTTTGTCTCCTGTGATCTGGGCTGTGCTGCCGTCAATATAGATTTCGCCCGCAAGCTGATATGCAATGTTGTTGCGAAGATGCATGATCAGCGTTGCCGGGCCGCCTCCCACACCAAACGCTCCGCGCGAGCCGCTGGCATTAGCTGAGTTATTGGCAGCGCAATCGGATAGAGTGTTGTTGAACACTTCCACGGTTCCAGTTCCCTCTACACCGTTGTTGGTGATGCCGGCAACATAGATACAGGAGAATGCCGCGCCGAGTTGCAGCGGATCCATGCGTCCAACGTTGTAAATTACATTGTTGTAAGCCTCCACCGGGCCTTTGGAGGGATCGACCGTAGCAAAGTTTATTCCATTACAGTTGTCTCCGTGGATCAAGTTGTCGTGCACATGGAGATCGTACTGATCGAAGCCCGTAGTGTCGGCCGCGCCGCAACTCGGAGTGCAGAGCGGTGACGAATGGAATTGCAGCGCGCGGCAGGTAAAGTTGTCGTGAATGTGGTTCCAGCCTACGTCTACGTGGTTGGAGTCCGTGCTGAAATAGACCGCATGATAAAACTTTGACGACGTGGGATTGATACCGGCATTGTGGACGTCATTGCCGTAAAACTTCGCCTGGTTGCCTTCACTCATTTCAAAGCAGCCCACCTGGTCGTCGGCGCCGGGGCACTGCATTTCATTGCCGATAATCCGCCAGCCCACGCCCCCAATGTCCATTGCCTGCGTGCCACCCACGATATGCAGCTGAGAAATGACCCAATAGTCTTCGTTCGTGCCGATGTTTGGTGTGCGGATCCCGTAATGCAGGCCACCTGCTACACCCACTGTCGCAGTAGCGTTAGGATATGCAATCAATGCCTTTGGAGCAGTAGCAGTACCTGAGTTGCTGGCGCCCGCATTGTCCATGCTTAGGTATGCGGTAAAGTTATCTTCCGATGTCTGGGCTACGCCGTCTTCGATATAGGCTGTATCGCCCGCGGCAATTGCATCCTTGGCTTTTACGATCGTTTTCCACGGCGACCCAAAACTACCCGTGTTGGCGTCATTACCCGTGGTGGCGACGAAAAATATGTTGCCCAAGCGTACTGTAAAGGGTAAGCCATTGCTGGATCCGATACCCGGTAAATTCACAATGATGCTTCCAGTTTTCGCGCCTGCTCCCAACTGAAAAATGATCTTGTTGTCGGACCAGAGAGAATAACTGGCGACTGCGCCTGCACCGACCGTCACGGCCGCAGTACCTTGTGTGGCCCCAAAGCCTTTACCCCAGATCGTGACCCAGACACCGTTGTTGTTCTGGCCGCCCGAGCTCGGGCCGCTTTCCAGATCGGAGAAAAAGATGCGGGGTGGTGCGGCTTGCGCGCACACGAACGCGGCAGACAATATTAAAGACAAGAGTGAAACGATTTTTACAAACCTAAGCATTGGAACTCCAACTTGATATCTGGCAGACTCGCGACCAATGTTGTTGACCATTTAGGGCACCGGAATGGTTACGGCAACCTGAGAGGAAGCCGAACTTTCTGCGCCGCTGGTATCCACGGAGGTGACCACATAAAAGTATTGCTTGCCTGAAACCGGCGTTGTATCGGTAAAAAGCAAAGTGGATGTCGCAAGCGTCGGAGAAAGCTTGGTATAAGGGCCGCCGCTCACCGTACTGCGATAGACGTTGTACCCTTGCAGCGTCGCCGAAGTGCTTGGGTCCCATGTCACATCCACTGAGTGAGCAAGTGGCGCAAGGCCGGTGCCCGCAAGGGGAACCGAAAGAACGGTTGTGCCGTTGCTGACCAGAGTCAGACTGCCATTCACGGTCCCTGCGACGCCGGGATTAAATACAACCGGTACACTCACGCTCTGTGCGGGATTCAAATTAATGGGAGTTGTGACGCCGACGGTGAATCCAGAGCCCACGATTGTGTCCTGCGTGATGGCCACAGCGACAGTTCCTGTGTTTGTAATTTTTATCGTTTGGGTCGCCGGGGTATTTAGCGCCTGCGTGCCAAAGCCAAGACTGTTGGGCGTTGCGGAAAGGCTGGCCGAAGAAGGCACCGGCGTGGGACTCGGCGAAGGTGACGGTGCCGGGGTACCAGCGGCCGCTTGTGTGCCGCCGCCTCCGCACCCAATTGCGCCCACCATGCAGGTGAGTAACACAAGGGAAAGACCAACATGAACTGTCGGATTTATTTTGTTGCGCACCGTAACTCCTCATTCGGGGAGAAGATTCATACCGACTTCTGGTTCGACATGAAACTCCCCCATCACTTGATCATTTCAACGTTTACGTCTTCAAGAGATAAGTGCTTGCGCGCGTATCGTTCGACCATGCACTACGTAATGCATAGTCCACTGTCTTCCAGCGACAGCGCGAAGCGCATCGCGTCCTTTGTCTCAATGCTTATGCTTGGCCAGAAAACCAAATGTTCCCGGAAGGGAAATTAATGAGGGTTGTTGCCAAGATGATTTGCAAGAATGTGGCCACGATGCCAGAGCTCGCAAATGCAGGAATTCAAAAGAGGCGTGAGAAGAGAGGAGAAATCAGAAGTGTAAATTGTTCCGGCCGAGACGGGAGAAGGTGTAATTTCGAGATCGGTGATTCATCTGACGCAAGCGATTGCGCAGTGTGCAACAAATTGCACACTGCGTCCGGCAGTTAGCAAACACGTATTAGTTCAAGGCGAAATATGCTTTGTCCGCAGTAAGAAAGCACTCTGGGAAGAGAGGAGATTCTGGCATACCTCAGCAGCTTTCCACTCGCCCAGCTGATATGGGGAGCGCTGAAGCCGCAATCGCTCAACAACTCGGCCCAAAATTCCGGCTGCTGATGTTTGAACCATTCGATATTCGGCGATAAAGGATTGCGCATGCCCAGGTCGCCAAAAATATTATGTCGCGCAGCGTCCATGATAATGAGCTTACCCCCCGGCCTCATCATGTTGGCGATGTTGCGGAAGATGTTCTGGTATTCACGCACTGCGGCCGGCGAGTTGTTCAGGGCAATGCAGCTCTTTTCATCCAGATGGTTGATGGAAGCCACCGACAGCACAACGTCAAAGTAATTCTGTGGGCCGTCAAAGCCTTGTACGGTGAGCGGAAGAATCTGGGCCTG
>DATCAX010000054.1:0-3597 GCA_036512375.1 Candidatus Angelobacter sp.
TGTTCCTTCTAAAACTCACAAATCTCTAACGCATAAAGGAAAAGGAATTGGACATGAAGGTTACATCGGACCGCATCAAGGCACGGGCTCAGCAGCTTCGCAGCAATGGCTTCAGGTTGAGCGGCAACATGGTACGTTCGACGCTCGAACTGAATGCCGGAGCCAGAACGCTACAGCCCTCCAGCGACACCAAAGCGCAGGAAAAAACGGCGGATCTGGCAAATGAACCGGAAAACGCGGAGGCTGCCTGACCCCTCCGAGTTTTTGAAAGAATGACTTACTCTTCTGACTGAATCAACCAGGAAAACATGCCCAAAAATGAGCGAAACCAGAATGGACGTTCTAACGTAAGAGTCCTTCACTTCCCCGCATCATCCCCTGCACACTCCACGTCCGCCGATGGTGACGCCGATACCCTGGCAGATTCCATCCGCAAGGCATGGACACAGAAATCCTCACCCGCTAAACGATCGTCTGGTTCCAATCCAGGCTCGCTGCGCCTGGCAGACGCAAAAATCTAGACTGTCATTACCCCTATTTGCCAGCGTACATCTGGGCAGCTTTTGCCGCCAATATCTTCACGCGGCTCGGTTCAGGATCGATCACCCGCATGTTTTCCCAGTCATACGCGAACTCCTTGCCACAACCCAGACACACAAAATACGTTCCAGTAATGGACGCGATGACCGACCGTGGCTGGCCCTTGCGGCAAGTAATGACCGGCGTACATTTTTTGTGACGGCACCTAAAGACCTTGGACCATGCAATCTCAATGAATTCAATAAACACAGACACCTCTCGTGGGGGAGCCTCGGAGGGTGACGATGCCAACCTCTACACAACAATTGATTGGGGACGGGGAAACTCCCTTGTAGATCATCATGTGCTGCATTTGTTAGGCAGTGATTAGAGGTCAGTTAAAAAAGCTAATTCATCGATTCTGCGGGGATGGGTGCCGTTTGAACCCAGGGGCGGGAGAGCGGCGGGGGCAGTAAGAGACGCCTAAAAATTACTAGGTGGATATGGCTTCCGGGTCCATATCCACCTATTTAGCAGTCGACGGATGAGCCTGCTTCTGTAGTAGTAGAGTCAGAAGCCTTCCCGGAAATATAGCCAGAATGAAAAAATATAAGAAAATTCAAACAAAATTTTCTGTTCCTTTATTTTCAGTCACTTACATGATATTTTCGATGCCGCGGAACCGGCCGGATTCGCCGCGCCCACCTCCGCTTTCATGGGTAGAATGGCTGCATGCCATTTTCTGACTTTCAGGGCAATGCGGAGACTGTCCGCCAGCTGCGCGAAATGCTATCCCGGGATAGGTTTCCCCATGCCGTGATCCTGGCCGGTCCCCAGGGGGCGGGAAAGTACACCTTGGCGCTCATGGTGGCCCGAACCATGAATTGCCTCCAGCCGCTCCAGACTGATGACCTTCCTGATTTCTGTGGCGTCTGCTCGAACTGCACCCGCATTGCCCAGGCAGAAGACCTGGAAGCCCGTTTTACGGAGGCCGTGGAGGCCCGCGAAGGGATGCGCGACACTGACAAGCGGGAAACCCGGATCCTGGTGCAAACCCATCCCGACGTTCTTGTGGTTCCACCCGACCCGCCGCAGATGATGATCAAAGTGGATCAGGTACGGCAGGTGATCCAGACCGCGCGCTACAAACCGCAGGAATCGCGGCGACGAGTGTTCATTTTTGTGGATTCGCCATTCATGAAAGAAGCGGCCAACGCGCTGTTGAAAGTGCTGGAAGAACCACCTGATTTTGCCACGCTTTTCATCCTGGTCCGCAACCCCGGAGAATTGCTGCCCACCATACGTTCGCGGTGTGTAATCTTCAGCCTGAGTGCGCTTCCCGCAGCTGAAATCGAGGGATATCTGGAAAAGTCCCGGCCGGAATGGAATGCCCGCCAGAGGCAGCTTGTGGCCCGGCTCAGCGGAGGCGCCGTTGGGCGCGCACGCACGCTTAATCTGGAAGATTACATGGCCGCACGCAAGGATGCGCTGACTCTCCTGGTAACAGCCGTCCGTTCGGCCGAGCATTCGGACCTCTTCCGCACCACGGAAACCTATCGCGCCGGCGGTGAGGGCAAGGAAAAGACGGACCGTTTGGTGGGCGCCGTCTATGGCTTGTTGAAAGACCTGCTGGCACTGGTTTCAAACGCTCCGGAGCTGGTTCGAAACACGGATATCGCGGCGGAACTGAAGTCGCTGGCGGCGACTGTGGACTTTAACTGGATCACTCAGGCTACCTACCAACTGGGGCAGGTCCAGAGCGGAATGCGCCGCAATGTCCTGCGGCCTCTGTCTCTAGACGCATTTGCCCTGGCACTGGAACGATAACCTTTTCTTCTGATAGTGAACCGATTCCGGTCGGCAAAAAGACAATAAATGTCTGGGAGACTGACCTTTCAGGCAATTGAAAGCTAAACCGTGCTGTGGTACGGTTACAGCATTAACCCGCACTGAATTCTCGGTTCACATTTCCTGGGTTCAGCTCGGCCAGCCGAGCCGGTTTCCTATTGCCGGTGCAGTGTTCTCTTTTAAGGCGGGACGGAGAATTATGAAGGATGGAATGGATTCGACAGCCGCTCGACAGGCTCCCGAGCGTACCCAAGAGGAAGAATTTGTCAGCCGGAAATTAATCCGGCCCTCATTGAGTTCGCCAGGTCCCCGCACCGAACCGGTCTCAGAACGTCGTGAGCGGCTGGAGCGCACTGATCGTGCCCCATCCGGTGTCCGCCACAATGGACCGCCGGAGCAGACCCATGCTGAAAATTACTACTACCAGAAGCAGATCCAGGGCAAAACGCCCGTGGTGGTGGTATTGAAAGATGGCGAAGAGGTCCAGGGCGTTATCGAGTGGTATGACCGCAATTGCATCAAGGTCAACTGCGGCAGCGGGTCTCCTCTGCTGATCTATAAGCCTTCCATCCGTTACATCTATAAGGCCGGCGAAGCCAGGCCTTAGCCTGAAGAATGCATTCTCTCTGGCCCGAGTTCACGGGTTTTCTTGCGCGTAACTGGCAGGAACTTGTGGGCTCGCTCACCGGCGCTCTCTGTGTCTGGTTGCTGGTAAAACAGAACATCTGGAACTGGCCCATCGGGATCACCAACAACATTTTCTACATTATTATTTTCTATAAGTCCGGCCTGTTTGCTGACGCGGGACTGCAATTTGTCTACATCGCCATTGCCATTTACGGCTGGTGGAACTGGCTGCACGGCGGCTTGCAGCACGGCGAGCTTGAAGTAGAAACCGTCTCGCCTTCTAGTGTGCTGGGCTATCTGGGAATGGCCGCAGCAGCCACCGCCATCTTGTATTGGATGCTGCGGCGATTTACACCCAGCACTGTTCCTTTTGCTGACGGCCTGACCGTGGCGCTATTCCTGACCGCGCAATTCATGATGTCAAAAAAAATTGTTCAGAACTGGTGGTTCTGGATTGTGGGCGATGTGCTGGTCATCGGGCTCTACATTTACAAGCATCTCTATCTCACGTCGGGACTCTACGCATTTTTTCTGGTGATGTGCATTGCGGGATTGGTGGAGTGGCAGAAAGCGGCGAAGAGGGCCGTAGTTGCAGCAGCGTAA
>DATCAX010000055.1:0-2473 GCA_036512375.1 Candidatus Angelobacter sp.
ACGCCGGTGAGCAGCGCGCCGATGGTGCCGCCAGCGCCATGAACGCCGAAGGCGTCGAGCGAGTCGTCATAACCGAAGCGGGCTTTTACATGCGCGACCATCAAGTAACAGAAGACGCCGGCGATAGCGCCGATGCCGAGAGCAGCCATCGGCGTGACAAAACCTGCCGCGGGCGTGATGGCAACCAGACCCGCGACCGCGCCGGAAATCGCGCCGAGTGCGCTGGGCTTGCCATTGCGAAGCCATTCAGCTGTCACCCATCCGATGACGGCCGTGGCAGCAGCAAAGTGCGTTGCTACAAAAGCGCTGGTAGCCAGACTGCCCGCGCTAAGCGCGCTGCCGGCGTTGAATCCAAACCAGCCCACCCAGAGCAGGCACGCGCCGATAAAACTCAGCACCATACTATGTGGCGGCATGGCCTGTCGCGGATAGCCAATACGTCGGCCAAGATAAAGCGCGCAAACCAGCGCGGAAACTCCGGACGTAACGTGAACCACGGTGCCGCCGGCGAAATCGAGCATGGGAAAACGCCCGCCGAGCGCGGCATTCAGCAGGCCGCCTTTGCCCCAGACCATATGTGCCATCGGGCTATAAACAATGGCTGACCACAGCACCATGAAAACCACCATGGCGCTGAACTTCATCCGCTCGGCAAACGCTCCGGTGATCAGCGCCGGCGTGATGATGGCAAACATAAGCTGATAGACCATGAAGGTCTGCGCCGGAATGGTTGCGGCGTAATCAGGATCAGGCTGCGCGCCCACGCCATGGAGAAAAAGATTATGCAAACCGCCGATAAAGCTGTTGCCTTCGCCAAAAGACAGGCTGTACCCGACGATGGCCCAAACCACGGTGACCACGGCCATCAGGGCAAAGCTCTGCATCATGGTGGCCAGAACATTTTTCTTGCGCACCAGGCCACCATAGAAAAGCGCCAGGCCTGGGCCGGTCATCAACAGCACCAGAGCGGAGCTCATGAGCATCCAGGCATTGTCGGCCGAGCCTTTGGAGTCTGCTATTTGCTGTTCCAGCTTGGCGATTCGGTCGCTTTGCGCGTCCGTGTGCGTGGGCGCGGTGGTCTGCGCCAGCAGGACAATCGGCGAGCATAAGAAAAAGAAAGCCAATAAACAGCGCAGGAACTTTGACATATTGTTGTTCAGCTCCGGGAGCCTTGAAGGAATCGGCTTAGTAAACAATCTATCGAGTAGAGCGAGTAGAGGGAAATCGAAAAAATTTATGGATGCTATAAGATGTTTGGTCTTGCCAGATGGCGATTCGTGGACTGTGGATCGGTCCACGGACACCAGCAAATCCAAAATGGCCTTGCCGATGCGTCGAGCTGAGCAACCATTGGAGCCGAGGTCCAGCGTGAGAATTTTCAGGCTTGCCTGCTCAAATTGCGGCTACAAACATAATTTCCGCAAAGCTGGTGGCCGACTCATTGGAAATAAATAAGAAAAATCTTTTAAGTTATTCAAATAGTAAACTGCTTAACAGGACAATTTCTTCACGAGTCCGGGTAGTATTGACCCATCATGCTGCTTGAGGTATTTGATTTGCGTCGACGCAAGCCCCCCGCCGCTGGACCAGATCGCCTTCTCGATCATTTGACGAAGGTTGAGCGCGACTTAAAGAAATGGATCGGCAGTTCATCGAAGAACGCAGAGTGGTTCCAGCGGGATCCTCTGGGCGCCATGCGCGCGGCCGGGCTAAATCTGGAAGACGACATCATGCTTGAACTTGAGATGATTACCAGATCAATAGCAAAAAAGATCAAGTGAGATTTCGCACTATCGTTTTGAGTTGAGCACAGATTCCGTGATTTAATCCGTCTATGCCGCAAAAGCCTGACTATGGGATTGACGCGCCCGGAGTTGTCCGCAACTTGCTGATGATCGGCGCCGCCTTGATCATTTCCGGTTTCCTCTTTCCCACCATTCATCTTGGCAACGTGACAATTCTTTGGAGCCGAAGCGCGTTCTGGCCCGGATCGTCGTGCATGTTAGGCGGCTTCCTAATGCTGCTTTATGCCAAGTGGGGCAAGTTTCGCCATCGCGACATGATGCTCAATATGCTGCTCTGGCGTGGCGACGAACGAGTTCTAGATGTGGGCACCGGACGCGGCCTGCTGCTGATCGAAGCGGCGCGCCGACTCACAACCGGCAGCGGGACCGGCATTGACGTCTGGAGCACTAAAGACCTTTCCGGAAACTCACTGGAGCGCACGCAAGCCAATGTGAATGTTGAAGGCGTTCAGGATAAGGTGGACCTCAAGAGCGATGACGCGCGTAAGCTCAGCTTTTCAGATGCAACTTTTGACGTCGTGCTTTCCAATCTCTGCATCCACAACATCCCGGAAGTGGAAGGCCGCGCCCAGGCCTGCCGGGAAATTGCGCGCGTGCTTAAGCCCGGCGGTACCGCGCTGATTTCAGACTTCATCAACACCGGCTCTTACAAGAAAACGCTGGCGGCC
>DATCAX010000056.1:0-2638 GCA_036512375.1 Candidatus Angelobacter sp.
CCATCCACAAATACAATGACGAACTTAAGGCGCTGCTCAAGAACAAGCAGGAGCAGGTCCACGACCGCAACCAGGATATAGACGATGGCGTTTACAGCGCCACTTCTGACCCGCGCCGCCCGACTGTTGCTCCGCCAAAGGAAGAGATTCCTCCGTTCCTCAATTTTGCTCCGCTCGACAACGCGCAGAATGCTCTGGACCGCAGCGCGCAGCGGTATTCCAAAGCCGCAAAAGCATTTGCCGGCGGAAATGCCGCACCGCAAACGCTCCAGGCGCTCAATGCCAAGTTGCTGCAGGCCGAACGAAAGCTGACCAACCCTGACGGACTGCCTCGCCGACACTGGTATAAGCACCTAATCTATGCGCCGGGTTTCTACACTGGTTACGGGGCCAAGACTCTTCCCGGCGTGCGCGAAGGCATTGAAGAGAAACGCTATCAGGAAGCGGAAAAAGAGATCATCCGTGCCGCGCAGGCGCTCCAGAATTACGTCGATACCATCGACTCAGCCGCAGCAGATCTGGAGAAAGCCGGCCATTAATCCCCGCAGATTGCAAAAAAATCTCTCCGGAGTTTGGCTTTAGCCTCTGTAGGTATCAGGGCACGGCTTCAGCCGTGCCGTAAGAGTTAAATAAGTTGGGCTTTAATCCCCTGAAAGAAAAAATGTTATCCGTGGAAAGGTTTTTCTGTTGAAACGCCAATCGCCGCGGCGGCCGTGTCATGCACAGGCGTTTCCACGCCGCATGCCCTGCCCAGCCGGGAGACCGCGCCACTGAGGTCCTCAATTTCCGTGGGCCGTCCGGCTTCAAGGTCGATCAGCAGACTTGGTTTCATGGCCTCGGGAAGCCCGTCTATGAGCTTTATTGTGCGCTCGGCTTCGTCGTCCGCCAGCGCAACCTTGCACGCGCGGGCAACACTGATGACTTCACGCACAGCGCGTTCGATCAACAAATGCCCAAGCTTTGTCGCGCGCAACGGGCCGATTGCGGTGCGCGACAATCCACAGGCCGCAGCCATGGATGCGATGAAGGCAAACTTTCTCCACAGGTCCGCGGCTATGTCGGCGGAAACACTTGCTTCCACGCCCGCCTCGCGGAAAGCCTGCACGATGGCTTCAATCCGCTGCTTGCGGTCGGATTGCGACTGTGCCAACTCTCCCAACACCACGCGCTGAAATGGACTGCGTCGTTCAAACACTCCAGGCGCGGTCCGCACTACGCTGATCGCGGTGAGTCCGCCCACGAGTTGCGCCTGGGGAGCGCCGTGCGCCACCAGTTGGTCCACCACTTCAACGCCATTGAGCAACGGAACGATGAGTGCTCCCTGCTCGGCCAGAAATGCCGCAGCAGGCGCAATCTCTGCCAGTGAATAATTCTTTACGGCTACAAGGGCACAGTCCACGGCGCCAAAGCTCTTGACGTCATCGCTTGCCTGCACACGAACGGTAAAAGTATCTTCAGGCGTCCGGATTTCAAGGCCGCGTTCCTGCAACGCCGAGAGGTTGGATGTTCGCGCAAGAACGCAGACATCGTGGCCGTTCCGTGCCAGCAGGCCGCCGTAATATCCGCCTACGCCGCCAGCCCCCAGAATCGCGATCTTCATTGACCTCTTTCCTTAATTCGGCAAATCAGACGCTCGGAATGCGCCTTGCAGCGTCCGCTTATTCTGATCCCCATTCGAACGAGAGTCCAGGGGCGCAGCTCTTGCTTTTGACTGCAACCTGCGTTGTACCCATGGTCCGGCCTTTTACCCAGGGGGAAAGTGTCGCCCAGAACTCACCCTGCGGATTTACCTTGGGCTGCGAATCGTGAACTTCCTGGTAAGACTGTGTGTGAAAGGTGATCTGTTCGCCCGGCGTGAACCCTTTGCCGCGAATCAGAGCCAACTCGAACCTTGGACTCAGGCGCACAATCTCCAGGCTGCATGCTTTGTCCTGCTCGACCATCGGAGCCGGAACAATAGAGAAGAAAATCCTGGAATTGTGGTCTTCAGAAATCAGCGCATGCCGGTAGATTTCGCCGATTCCGGGTGTGTATGTCAGCTTTAACTCCCCGCCTTTCATGTGTTGGGCGCAACTTCTGGTGGAGTTCGGCGGGCATCCCACCGTGCCATCGGCTGCAATGGCCAGGCCATCCATCATCGTTGCCGGCTGCGGGATGGTGATGGGCCATGCCATCAGCGAATAGAGCTTGTTTTTCGGCGCTCCGCTTACCTTCAGATGGTATTGCATCACCGGCTTGCCTTCGATCTGGTCTTTTTTGATCAGTTGAACATCCACCTTCGCGCCCTTGGTGGTTGAGTTGTCCCAATCAATCGTGGCCTGCGCCGTTTTCTTCATCAGCTCTTCGTCGGTGGGAGGCTGTGGCTGCGCCGGCGCGGCCGAAGACGGTTTTGCCTTTGGTTGCTGCTTTGCCGCCTGTCCTGCCGCCAGGAGACACACGCCCAAAATCGCCATAAGAACATAAGTATGTCGCATGATGAATTGGAGAATACCATATGCAGCAACTCCCTCGATGGTGAAGGTTCATGCCGCAGTCCTCGATCTGCTGCGTTTGCCCGCCGCATTCGCCGCCTGTATATTGAGGAACCAATCCAATCTTGGAGATCTCAGAATGTACAAAGCGGGAAGAACAATTGTTG
>DATCAX010000057.1:0-4736 GCA_036512375.1 Candidatus Angelobacter sp.
CCCGCAAGAAAGGCTTATCGACCTTGTAGACTGCCTAGCCTCCCGATTTAACCGCGGCTTCAGCGGCAAGAAAGCCGATTTTGGAGTGGGTCCCGTCACAGAACGGTTTATTCGTGGATGCGCCGCAGCGGCACAGCGCGATCGCTTGTTTCCCGCTGATGTCCACTTTTTTGCCGTCAGCATCGGCGATTTCTAATTGACTCAGGTCTCCGCTGACAACGTAAGGGCCGGTCTTTTTGATCAGAATATTAATTGCCATTCAATTCCCTCCAAACAATTTCTACGTTGAAACAATTTAAATGCTGCGGACGGCGTGTGCAACTCTCGCCAGGAGAGTCTACCGCTTCTTGAACGCCACGTTCACCAGCAGCTTGTCGCCTTCGATATCGACTACGTTGCAGAAAGTTCGCTCGCCCCGGCGCGTGAAGTCGAGCCCTACACGGCTGCCTCCCACGCGCATGTTGCGAATGCTCAGATGCTCCAGAAATTCTGGCAGCGCCGGGTTCACGACATTTAGTTCTTTCCTGTGAGCGCTGGGACGGATACCAAGCACCGACATCAGGATGAGGAAAACCGCGCCGGAGGCCCAGGCCTGGGGCGAACAGGAAACCGGATACTGAACGGGCACATCATGCTCGCGCCGCTCAATGCCGCAGAAAAGCTCGGGCAGGCGATAATCACGGAAATTGAGCGCGGCCTGGAAAAGCGCAGTGAAAAGCTGGTTGGCGGGTTCGCGAAATTCATAGAGTGCCATGCCATGGGCGATCAGTGAATTGTCATGCGGCCAGACCGATCCGCGATGGTAGCTGAGCGGATTAAAGACCCGTTCGTCGCGCGACATGGTGCGCCAGCCCCAGCCCGTAAACATATCGTCGCGCATAAACCGCTGCGTGATGGCCTTGGCGCGGTCCTGCGCCAGCATGCGGGTGAAAAGCAGATGGCCGGGATTCGAGGAGATGACTTTCGTCTGGCGCTTCTCGCGATCCAGGGCCATGGCGTAAAAACCAAGCTTCGGCATCCAGAACGCCTTTTCGAATCGCTTGGCCATCTCCGCGGATTCTCTTTTCAACCTGTCAGCGGTCTTGATGTCGCCGAAAGAGCGCATCAGCGAAGCCATTCTGTACTTGGCCTCATAGACGTAGCCCTGTACTTCGCACAGCGCAACAGGAGTCTTAGCGATCTCGCCATCGTGATGCATGATTGCATCCCAGGAATCTTTCCAACCCTGGTTCGCCAGGCCCTTGGGCGCGCGCCGCTGGTATTCGACAAACCCGTCGCCATCGAGATCTCCGCAAGAGTCAATCCATTCCAGAGCGCGATAAGCATTCGGAAGCAGGTCTTTTACCAGTTGCTCGTCGGCTGTCCAGTTGAAGGTCTCACTTAACAGGATGAGCCAGAGCGGCGTCGCATCCACCGATCCGTAATAGGGTCCGAAGGGCATCTCGCCAGCCCGGGTCATCTCTCCTTCACGGTACTCATGCAGAATCTTGCCCGGTTCTTCGTCGCGCCAGTCGTTCTTCTCCTTGCCCTGGTGCGAAGCCAGCACGCGGAGCGTTTCAGCCGCGAGCTGCGGGTTCAACATTAGCGATTGGTAAGCAGCAATAATGGAGTCGCGTCCAAACATGGTCGCGAACCACGGAATCCCGGCAGCGATGACACGCTCCTTGGCCTCAGGAATCTGCAATGCATGAAAATCTCCTTTGCAGGTCGCGACCATCTCATTGAAGATACTGTTGCTGGAACTGAAACTGCTGGAGTGCGATGCCCAATCGGCCAGGGCTTCACGCCGTAAGCGCAGCTGCAGGGCAAAGTCCGGACGCACCGAGCGCGAGCGCTTGCCTTCCACCTGCGGCACGATCGTGGTTTGAAGCTGGAAACGCTTGAATGGCGGCAACCGCAGCTTCCACCGCGCCGTAGTACCATCCACGACTTCCGGCTCCGGCGAAAGATGAATGACGGTTTCTCGGACGACGCCGTCCAGTCCGCAATAATGAAAGACGATAGAGTCGCGCCGTACGATCGGCCGGTAATAATGGCCGAGGTTTTCCCGGGCCACGCCGCGCACCTGGAAGACATCCATGAAATCGGCTTCATAAGCCAGTTCGATATTCAGCTCAAGTTCATGGAAGTTGAAATTCTCAAAAGAAAAATTATCAAAAAGCGTTTCAGAAGAGAGCAGCTGTTCGCGGCGAATATGAACTGTGTTCTCGGGAATTTCATACGTCTCCCGCATGGTGCTCTTGCCGGTGGTGAGCTCAATCTGCGAGGCAAAAGTCTGTTCCGTGCTGGAAGAAAGCACCACGGTGCGGTAGCCGTCGACGCGGAGTTCAAGCCGGCTAAGGAAACGCGTGTCATCGTGGAAGAATCCAACGTCGGGCGCACCCGGCGGCATGATGTCACCGGCAATGGTTGTGGAAAGAAAAGTCTTGCCATCGATCAAGGTGAGATTATTGACCTTGCGCGGCTCCGCATTCTGGTAGACAAGCCGCGGCTCTGGATAGGGCGGAGATATCTCCACCAGTTCAGAGTGGGCAATGATCAGTTTCGCGCTCATGCCACGATCTGCTCTCTTTCGGCCACTCCATCACGCAAAATTTCAGAATAAAGACGGATGTACTCCTGCGTCATCCGCTCCACGGAAAAGAATTCTTCCATGTAGCCGCGAACAATGGACGCTTGAATTTCCAGGTTGCGGGCGCACTCCGCCAGTTCATTGGTGGTCTTACGCACGTTTCCGCTCACACCTTCTTTAATCACTTCGCCCACAGATCCGCCAGGCATGGCCAACACCGGGGCTCCGCAGGCCATGGCTTCAATCATCACCAGTCCGAAGGGTTCATCCCATTGCACCGGAAAAAGCATGGCGCGCGATTTGCCCAGCAATTCAACCTTTTCTTCCATTCCAACTTCGCCAACATACTCAATGAACTTGCCATCTACATGTGGCTTGACCATGGTTTCCCAATAGTCTTTGTTGATGGGTTGGACCTCACCGGCAATCTTGAGCGGGATGCCGGACTTCCTGGCGATTTCAATGGCCAGATGCGTCCCTTTGGGCGGCGCTATTCTTCCCAGAAAACTGAGGTACTCCCTCTTTCCGTCCGGCACAGCGTAAAGCGAGGGATCAATTCCGTGGTGGATTGTCCTCATATCGGGCATGCTCAGCTTTCTCCGCTGAAAGTCACTGATGGTGACGTAAAAAATATTCGGATACGATTGATAAAACTCCGCCAGGGAAGGATCAAACGCGTGGTGTACGGTATAGACCATGGGCACGTCAGTGAATCGGGAAAAACTCATGCCAGGAGCACTGTTCACATGAATCAAATCGACCTCCTCGCTCGCCTCCCTGATGGCCCAGGCAAAATGATTCAACCCTTTTAATGAGGCTTCCACTTCCTGCCGCAAAGGCCACTCGCCTTCAGGATAAATCCAGCGCCTGGGCGCATCGACAGTGGATTCGCCGTTGGTATAAACGATCACATCGACTCCCTGACGCTGGAGTCCGTGGGCTAATTCTGCAATGAATAATTCCGTCCCACCGTATCTCTTAGGAGGCACTGCGATAAACGGCGGTGCAATAAGCGCTACTCTCATAGGTTTTATGTTGAGCAATATGAGTAAGATGCCGAATCCAACTCTGGTGACGCGGAAAAACTTGTTTTGCTGTGCGACGTTTTGCGCATTTCGTCGCGAAGAAATTTCAACATTCGTCGGGAAACGGCTGTGATGAAAGTTTTATCTCAGCGTCGTCGTGAACGCGCTGGACCGAATCCCGGGACTTCGCGCGATTTCCACAGCGTTCTCAAACTGCTGAGCGCGTACTTCACTGGTGTGCCCGGCGAGGATTCGCTCGCGTGCGGCCCTTCCGATACGACGAAGTTCGGCTTCAGAATAATTTTCCAAGTAGCGCACGATGTCGTCACTTCCGGTAGACAGCAGAATTTCTTGGCCGGGAGACAAGAATGTTTCCAACCCCGGCCAGTTATCGGACGCGATCGCGGCGGCGCAGGCGGCAGCCTCAAACAAACGCACGGACGGCGAGTAGCCCGCCAGCACCATCTCTCGCCGCGTTACATTCAGCGTCATGCGCGACGAACTATAAAGCTGGGCGTGATGGCACGGATCAAGGTGCATGATGCGTTCAACGTTTTCCGGCCAATCAATGTGCGGAGGATACTGGGGACCCGCGACGATGAATTTTTTCTCCGGCAAATGGCGCGCCGGGGCGCACAGCAATTCGTCAATCTTGGGCTGACGATCCGGCGCGTAAGTGCCCATATAACTCAAGTCACAAGCAAACCTGGATTCAGCGGGAAGCTCACGATGCTTTTCCGGGTCGACCGAACAATAAAGCGGAACGACGTAGGACGCTCCCAGTTCTTCTTCAAGAAGTTGAAGCATCGGACCACCTGTAAAGCTGAAATAAATGTCCAATTCGGAAAGATGCGACCTGAGCAGGTAATCCGCGCGGCCATGTTCGCGCAGATGGCGAACCGTGATCGGCGTATCGATATCGTAAAAAGCCTTTACCTGGACATTCGACGTCAGCACCTCTTCCAACGCGGCAATTCCATCTGGAAAATAGGAGCCGACCACGGCAACGTCTGAATCGCGCAGCTCTGCCCGTACCACTGGCAGAATTTCGCCCCAGCTTTCAAATACCTTTACCTCACAATAGGGAGGATGGGGCAGGTCACGGTTGTTCTGGTACCACTCCAGATTGTGCTCGAAAA
>DATCAX010000058.1:0-2967 GCA_036512375.1 Candidatus Angelobacter sp.
AAATGAGTCGCATTCCCATTTGCAGCAAGATCTAAAAAAGGAGCATTCCTATGAGCACTGCCGCTGACGGTTCGGAGACAAATACTGCAGTTGAGACAAAGGCGAAGCCCGATAAAAAATCAGCCTCTCAAGCGGTGAACAAATACGCTGAAGTCCGGCTGGCCAAGAAGAAGCAGAGACGCAAGGCGCACCGGAAAACGATTGGACGCTCGAATACCGGCGGGTGAGGAGGACTTGGGGGACGTGCTGCCGCCTGTGATCGATGTTTATTGCCCCTGGCAGACCGAGCCGTTCCAGGTGCATCGGCATATATTCAGGGTCTGAAGATATCCGAAATGCTCCGGCGCGATGCGGCTCCTATTGAAAAATAATTAACATGCCACGGGTGACCATGTCCACACCGGAAGTTCGTAAATACATTCCCGCCAAAATGAGATCAGACGACAGTATTGCAAAAATGGGCTGAACGTTTTGCCGTCTTTTGCATTTAAGCCGCCGCGCGGTCGCGCTTTTCTTCTAACTCCGTGTAAGTTTCCATTTGGTGTTTCAACTGCGTGTCACATTCATCCGCAATAGTCACCACATCCTCCAACATTGTGTTGGGATCAAGGTGCTTTTGTTCGCGGCGCATCGTGTCAAAGATGGTGACTTGCAATAGCAGAGATTCTTCCACCAGCATAGGCGCAGAATAACCCTGCTCGAACCGCGCCTGGCCGTGATCGTGGGCTGAAGTGGTTTCAGGACACTTCCCGCCCTTTTCCAATCGCAGTCGAACGATCAGATCTTCCATCAATTGGGGCAGGTGGCCAGTGCGCTCCTTATGCGTGAGGGAAATGCGGGTGAGCGCCGCAACCTTGTCCACCCGTATCATCCAGCGTTCGATGAGAGGCTTGAGTTCTCGCTCCAAGACAGTGGCAACGGTTTCAGTGGTTTGTATCATTTGGCTCCATTCTTATCAGTACGGATATTGTGCGGGTAAAGACCAGACAAAAGCTGACCAAGATTGAACAGCAGAAGAAGGCTGAGTTTGCGGGCATAATCTCCTTACGCTGCCCGCCGGCTGTATTGTTCCAACTCTCTAAACGCTTCCACGATGTGTTTCAACTGCGCATCACATTCCTCTCCAATTGTGACCACATCTATCAGTACATTCCCCGGATCGAGCATATTTTGCCTGATACGTAACGTGTCGAAGATGCTGACTTGCAACAGGCGCGATTCCCTCACCAGCATAGGAACGGAGTATCCTTGCTCAAACCGCATCTGGCCGTGGTCGTGGGCAGAGGTGGTTGCGGGGCAGTCCAAGTGGCTTCTACTACGCAATCGGGTGATGAGGTCTTCAATCAAACGGGGCAGGTGACCCGTACGTTCGCGGTAAGACAGGGAAATTTTAGTTAGCTCCGGCACCTTGTCCACGCGCTTCATCCATCGCAGGATGGTGGGAATAAGTTCCTGCTCAAGGACTGCCGCTACGCTTTCGGTGGTCTCGATCATTGTGCCCCTCAATCCTGGTCGTCGAAGTCGATAAAATTATTATGGAGTCATGACGAAGAAAAAGACTGACCAAGAGTGAACATTACGCTGATTTAGACTCAATCAGCACCAAAACAATTAACAACTCTTCACCAGCGCGCGTGGGCCTTTTCGTATTTTGAGTGAACGGGAATCATAGGAAGAGGGCTAACTTTGAATCCCTTAATTTGCCTGCAGCTCATCCGGTGTGCCCGGATTCGAGCAGCTCGTAATGTTTCTTTCCAGTGTGTGCAATTACGGTCAGCATCCTTCATAGAAACCGTGCAGACTGCATGGATGCGAGACAACAAAGCCCAGTCTATTTTCTCTGAAGCTCCACACGGCGGACATCATACCGCTCGATCCCCTGCAGTGGCACCACTGGTCTCACCGGCATCCATACCGATAAAAGATGACCCCGGAGTGCAGAAGGTTCCCGTAGTGTGGAAGGCCCAACACCAAAGCGGGATGCGCGTGAAAGCTGTCGTAAAAGGGCCAATACGATGTCACAAGTGCCAGCTGTTGTGTGTCGATGCCGAACACTATCTCAGCCATAAATGCGAATCCAGACGCGAGGTTTAGAATGACGAGGCCCTTAGGCCGGTTCACGCTGGATTTCTGATGAGCTTCGTTTGCAGGAAGGAGCATAGATATAAAAGAAAACAATTCGAATACCGGCACGACTCTATGGCTTCTTTTCGATTTTGTTCGATGAGAAGCGTGGGGCGCGTAAGTCCTAACATCAACCAGCGGAACGGGAGAGCCTCCTCCCGTTCTCTACTCATCGGCAGGAGAGGAATAAAATGCCCATTCCCAGAGGTCAGATAGTGCACGATCCGCGTCTGGTCGCACTCCTTTCATTTATAGGGAGCCGCCTCGACGATATCGTCAACGGCATCAGCTTTGATGCTGTGCAACTTCCCGAAATGGAGTCCGACGAACGAGCTGATTGGGAGAGGGGTTATCTAACTGCGTTGAACGATATTGTGGTGTTTGTTACGTGCTTTCAATCCAGCGCGGCCGCCTGATGCCTGGCCCGTGATCCGCCCTCGCGAACGTATTCAAATGAAAAGAAATAAAAAAGAATCTATCAAGCAGCTCTGGTCCTTGACCATCATACGTCGCCCGGCAACTTCGCCTGACGGAGAACCAACCTATAGCGTTGTGAGAGGTCTTTCCAGCGGACTCGGAGAACCTTTTCCGGCGGCGCCTCCGCAAAAATGGCGAGGGCTGGGGCGTGCGTTGGAACAAGCTGGAGTCGGCAATCAGTTCAAAATCGCCCAGTTGCGGAAACAGATAGCGGTTCAGGGCCACGAAAAAATTACCGAGATTTTGCTGGATCAGTTGCAATTGCTGGCTCTCGGTTTCACGGATGTCGAGCATGAAGCCAACTGCCCCGATGCTATGCCCGCGGTGCGGCCAGGTTCTTGATTCGGGAAATCTGGTGATTTCCAA